>JAFDXA010000258.1 GCA_018268185.1 Bacteroidota bacterium | reverse complement strand
CAATATCCCCGGATTTTTCTCATTGTTTTGTATATTGTACTAAACTAACATCAAATGCTTAGATCCGCTCTCTTTCTTATGCTGATCTTTTTGCCCGGCATATTAAAAGCACAGGCTCCCTGTGGAACGGATGATGTTTATCAATACCTGATTTCGAACGATAAAACGTATGCGGCTATGATGCAAAAAAAACGTGACGTCCACTACGACCCTTTTTTGCACAAGGCCCCGGGTAACGGCGCTGATACAATTCCCGTGGTGGTTCATGTCATCAGTTCAGGCAGCCCGCTGGGATCGCCATTGAATCCCTCAGACCAGGATATTGAGAATATGATCCTTTATCTCAACCAGGCCTTCAGTGCCACCTACCCCGGGCACCCGGGTGTAAACAATGGTGGTGTTGATATGGGGATATTTTTTAAGCTAGCCCAGACAGATCCTTCCTGCCACGCTACCAACGGCATCATTCGCATCGATGGAACCAATGATGCAACTTATATGGCGAACGGGGTTAACTTTGGTGGTGGGAGTTCGGGTGGGGGCATCAGCCAGGCTCAACTCGCTGCAAAAAGTTACTGGAATAACCTTCAGTACTTTAACATCTGGCTTGTAAATAAGATTTCCAACCTGGGATACCAGGGGTTTGCTTATTTCCCTTCCGGGCAGCAAACGATCTATGACGGCATTGTAATGATGGCGTCATTTACCCATATCCCTTACCTTATTGCCCATGAAATGGGACATTCCTTTGACCTCTACCACACATTCCAGGGAAGCAGCGGCAGCACCTGCCCGGTTAACAATAACTGCAACCAGGATGGCGACAAGGTTTGCGATACGCCCCCCGTTTTGGGAAACACCGGCACTGCCACTCAGATTAACCCATGCACCAACCAACCCTTCGGTACCATTGGCAAAAATTATATGTCGTATGAAGAGCATACATTGTTCACTCCACTGCAAAGGGAACGAATACGTGCTGCATTGTTTACATACAGAACATCATTGCTCAGTGCCGATACAGAACTGCCGCCACCTCAAGCTCCTGCTGTTGTCATCAGCCATGATGATACCGACAATGTCATATGCCGCAACCAGCAACTTACTTTTAAAGCAATTGTTCAGGGTAACCCTTCGCAGATCAGTTATGAATGGTTGAAAAATAATGTGGTGCAGGCTACCAGCCAGATCTATATACTCAATGATCCCACCAATGAAGATTCTATAAACTGCCGTATTACAGTTTCTACTTCGCCCTGTTTAAACAACGCAATTGCTACAAGCAATACGATCATACTTTCTGTTATTGACCTGCACCCTGTGATCACGCAAAACGGTTATACATTGAGTACAGTCTATCATCCGCAGGCTACTTATCAATGGTATCTTGACGGCATGCCGGTTACGGGAGCAAATAGTTCTTCCCTTCCGGTGAATTATTATGGCAGTTATACGGTTTCTGAAACACAACTAACATGCACTTCAATATCTGATCCACTGGTAATCTCAGCACCAGGGCAACAATCGCAAACAGTATCCGTATTTCCCAACCCGTTCCGATCAGCAGTAAATATTCAGACCTCTGCTAATACCAGGATCTCTGGAATAACCATTTTAGGTATTGATGGAAAGCTGTTGAAAAAGCAAAAGCTTGATAACAGCAACTTTGTTATGCTATCGTTATCTAAATACCCCCCCGGAATTTATATCCTTGTTTTCGACACAACAAGAGGCCGATATGTAGTTAAAATAGTAAAAGCAGGATAATACCATCACTGCAGCAACAATAAAATGATAAAAATGAACCGGATCGCTATTGTCCTTTTACCGTTAATTTTAATTTTCTTTTTTTCTGCTCATGCACAAATGCTGAAAAAGACAGCGATCAGGGATGGGAATAACGAATCGGGATGCTTCATTTACGGTTATTGCGATTTCAAATTCCAGACTTCCTTCAGCGAAGATTCATCTACTATATATATGGCTGAATGTACTGCCGACAGCCTGACTTATGGCGCTATCTGTGTAAAGCTGAAAGATGCCCTGCCAACACTTGATGATGCTGAGAATATCACCATCAGCTATCTTGATTACCTGAAAACAAGTTTTTCCATCAGCAAATCCACCGGGTATGGAAAAGGGCATACGCTTCGCAACAATGAAAACACCCGCGGTATTCTTGATTTCTGGGAAGACGATAAACAGAATAACTGGAAGGTAAAGGCCTGGACAAACAAAAAATACATCGTAGTGCTTTATGCCAGTTCTGCAAAGGATGTATCTACACCTAAAATTGATGTTTACCTGAATGGACTGGTCTTTCCTGATTAACAACAGAACCTGGAACAACTATATTCAACTCACTGAATCAGTAGTAAAACAAAGATTCACCATTAACCAATCTGGCTACTCCAATTCAGATCTACTTTTGTCCATTTAAACAAACATATCAGTCAATATAAAAATCAATTGACAGGTTTTGAAGTATTGACTATATTTATGCTCCTTCCTGTTTTATTCCCGCTAATTTTTTCAAAATGAAATCATTCTCTCTATTTCTTTTACCAGGAATCTTTTTTCTTGCAAACTGTTCAAGTGCATCTCAGTCAAATGATCCGGTGCCGGCGCATGAAACCTTTACGATCCAATCGAAAGGTCTGAACGAAACAAGAACCATTAATGTATGGCTGCCGGAAGAATATTCAAAGCATCCAGATTCGCTGCCTGTAATGTATATGCCCGATGGTGGTTTAAAAGAAGACTTCCCTCACATCGCCAACACTTTTGCCAAATTGGTAAAAGCAAAAACCATCCCGCCATTCATCCTGGTTGGCATTGAAAATACACAACGAAGGAGGGATCTTACCGGCCCAACAGAGGTTGCAAAAGACAAAGAGATAGCCCCGGTTGTTGGAGGATCGGCGTCATTCAGGGCCTTTATACGAGAAGAATTATTTCCTGAAATATCAAAACGGTATCGTACAACCGGAAATAAGGGAATCCTGGGCGAATCGGCTGCCGGACTGTTTGTGATGGAAACCTTTTTACTGGAGCCCGGCATGTTTGATTATTACATTGCATTCGATCCGTCTTTATGGTGGAATGATCATTACCTCGTAAAAGTTGCAAAACAACAACTGGGTAAATTACCTCCAGAACAGAAAATTCTGTGGTTCGCTGGATCTGGTGCAGAAGATATTGCTGTTCACACGAAAGCATTTGCCGATATATTAAAAACTGAAAACATCCCGCAATTACGGTGGAACTATGCTGATGAGCCTGAAGAAAAACACAATACAATTTTCAGGGCAACAAAAGAGAAAGCCCTCGCCTGGGCACTAAGTCATCATTGAGAAAATCATTAGCTTTATTTATATCTGAATGCTCATGAAAGGCGATATTCATATAAATGTATTTCTTGCGGCAACAATGCTACTGATTGCATGTCATTCCAATAACAGTAATCCTGTGGCTACTGGTGCAGATAGCAGTTCGTTTAAGACCAACACTTTTGACACATCATTTCAAAGCGGCAATACTTCCATCCTTTTTTCTTCAGACAGCAGCAAACTCGCCAGGCTACTATCTTTTAAATACTACAAACCGGTTTCAGTAAAATTCAAATACAGTTTTATTGACAATTCGGGAAGCAATAACCGGATCGATGTGCCGGGCCCTTCAGACAATAAGCTCGAAGCCATTATGTATTTCGATTCGGCAAGCTTCAATAGCTTGATGGCTGAATACAAACGGGCAGACTGGCCTGATCCCATGTACCGGAAAGAGGAGTTTAATTTCAAATGGCTTGATGCTGGTACCAAAAAAGAATTACTGCAATCAGATACCATCCCTCATGGATATATTGATCTGTTCTGGACAGACCCCAACGATTCCAGGTGCCATACCTGGATACTCAACAGGAAAATACTGCTGTACAGGGCAACTGACTGATAAAAAGTATCCGCAGATCCTATCATCTCCCGAAAACAAAAACCGGTGATCACTCACCGGAACTGTCCTGTAAAAATCAATCTATAAAAACAGCTTTGCTGCGAAAGAAAAAAAAGAGCCAACGGTAGAAACCGTCGGCGGATCCCTATGACCTGTTAATCGTACTATTGTGAAATAAGGTGGGTTTCATTGTAAGCGGGCGCCATCAAATAAGGTTAGCTTTAACGGCATACCAGAGCGAATAAGAATCATGAGCGGGGATCTCGAAGGTTTTTTCAACTGCAATGGAATTCCTTACTTTGATACTGATCGTTACCGTTTGCCCTGAAAGACCTTTCGGATTGAACACGTGAATCCTGAAATAAGTCCTGTTGCGCTGTACCGGTAAGTGCTGCAGTAACTGGAAATAAGTTCCTGTTCTTTCCATTACCCTTGGTTCGTTTTCCTCGTCGTAATAATGAATCATGAAATCAGTAGCAAAAGATATGCTGGCCGTATAACTCACATTCACCTTTCCGGGCAAATGCTGCAGTTGGGTTATCGCAGGCCTTGAAAACAATCTTTGCAAAAAGTTCATGTTCCTGTTTTTTAAAATGTGGTTTCAGTGGGTGAGCATCTAAACCGTGTTCCTGTTTCAATGCTGAAGCAAAGTAACAACAGGAATGAGGGTGTTGCCCGGTGTTTTCGACGAAATACCCCCGTTTTTCGACAGCATCCTGTTTTGAGCAGGTAAAATTTTTTGCCGCAAATAAAAAAGCGCAGGATTTGATTCCTGCGCCCGCATAAAAACAATAACTGGTTATTCTACTTCCGGCAATACAGACCAGTAGCAAAGTACAATCCGCCGCCGTTCATCGTCTTCTTTATAATCTTTAATGGAAGTGATCGGGTAAGTTTCTCCTCTTCCCTGCCCGATGTATTCAACTTTAAGTCCATTGAAATTCTGTACCTCTGTTATCTTCCCGTTGAATAACCGGGTAAGATGAGTGATCAGTTCCAGCGCCCTTAGTTCTGATAATTTTCTGTTCATATCTTCTTTACCGGCTGTGGTTGTATTCATCAGGTTCGACAATGTGATGTACAGGCTTCCATCCGGGTTAATGCCCTGTCCATCGGCAAATCCCAGAATAACGAGTGTGGCTGTTCTCTGGATGGATTGATATTTATTGGAGAAACTGATAAGTGAATCGATCAAAGGCATGAATGACTTCGCTGCTACCTGTTGCTGGTCTTTTGGAATGGTGTAGAGTCCCGGCCCAAAAAAAGCCGCTAGGTCGAACAAAGTATAATTGGCAAGATTCAATCCGTCTTCCAGCATCATATAAACCTGCAGCCTGTTGTCGTATTGCTTCCTGAATCCCTGCAACAACGCCAGTTTGGGTTTGATCTCCTTGCGATAGGATTTTTTGAATGTTGCAAGATCTGATGTAAGGTTCTGCAGGTTGGATATTTCCCTGTTGATGGAATCCAGTTTGCTCTGAATTTTTGCCAGCCTTATGCCCAGCCTGTTGTTGATATTGCTGTCGATCCTGTTGTCCGACAGTTTTGATATCCCTGCGCTGGCGATACCTGTTACTTTGTTGCCTTCGGCAGCCTGTGCCGACTGCAGATCTTTCAGTT
>JAFDXA010000257.1 GCA_018268185.1 Bacteroidota bacterium | reverse complement strand
TGACCAGGGCAAAATACTGGCCGAACTTCAACAGCAAACCATAGCCAATGAGGTACAGACCGCTTATTCAAAATTGATCAATACTGATAAGATGCTTGGCTCTGTTGACCCTGCTTTTGAATCAGCATTTGATAAGATGTTGCAGGGAGTAACAGACAATTTTCAGAAGAAGAACATCAGCCTGATTGAGTTCACAGACTTTTATGAATCATACCGGAATAACATTTTGCAATTCAACCAACTCAGGAACGACAGGAGGCAGGCAATGGAAACACTGCAATTCGTTGTTGGGAAAAAAATATTCAATTAAACTTATAGTAATGAGAAACGCATTCATATTATCAATGATCGCAGTATTTTCTTTTTTAACAGCTTGCCGTCATAAAGAAGAGGAGGCCGTTGCAATGGAAAAGTTCTGCATAACAGATACGCTCCAGGGAAAGATAACAATCGATACGGTCATCAACCAGCATGAGAAGAATGTAATAGCGCTTTCCGGTAAGATAGAAGCAAACGAAGACAAATGGGTAAAGGTTTATCCTGTTGTTGGCGGAGTAGTTACGGAAATGAAAGTTGAACTCGGAGATTATGTGCAGAAGGGACAGGTACTGGCAGTGATCCGAAGCAGTGAAATAGCCGACTATCAGGGGCAATTGGCAGCGGCAACTTCTGTTGTAAAGATATCAGAAAAAGCGCTCTCTTCAGCGAAAGACATGTTCGGAGCCGGATTGGCTACTGAAAAGGATGTGATAGCAGCAGAAACAGACCTGGAAAAGGCAAAAGCTGATCTTAAGAGACTTCAGCAAACAAATTCCATATACGGCTCTAAAGGTGATGCTTTGCAAACCATTACGGCACCCGTATCTGGTTATGTGATAGAAAAGAACGTTACAGACCAGATGCAATTCAAAGTTGATGGAGCACAA
Organism: Bacteroidota bacterium; assembly: GCA_018268185.1. GTDB lineage: Bacteria > Bacteroidota > Bacteroidia > Chitinophagales > Chitinophagaceae > Ferruginibacter. Next base: position 4,074 of record JAFDXA010000257.1, on the reverse strand, counting down.
CCATTTTTCATTATTGCCAATCTCGATGAAGTGTGGGTGATGGCAAATGTTTTTGAATCAGATATAGCAAAGATCAAAACGGGATATGATGCTTCGGTAAAAGTAATAGCATATCCTGATAAAATTTTTACAGGCAAAGTGGACAGGATATTTTCCATACTCGATCCCCAAAGCAAAGTGATGAAAGTGCGCATCAGGATACCGAATCCAGATAACCAATTGAAACCTGAAATGTTTGCTCAGATCAATATTCATTACGATGATGGCACAGCCCTCATTCCAACCATACCGGCACAGGCGATCATCTTTGATAAGAATAAGAATTTCGTAATGGTTTATAAAGATAAGTGTGATATAGAGACCCGGGAAGTGGAACTGCTCGAAACAGTAGGCAATACTGCCTATATCAGGTCAGGTTTACAACCCGGCGAAAAAGTGATCAGTAAATATCAACTATTGGTATATGATGCACTGAATGATTAACCAGATCTCTTTTAAAACAAAATCTTTATGAACAGATTCATTTCAGGTATCGTAACCTTTTCACTCAAGAACAGGTTCTTTATCTTTTTCATGACCATACTTATTATAATCGGTGGAATATGGAGTTATATAAAAACACCGCTCGAAGCATTTCCCGATGTTACCAATACCCAGATCATCATTGTAACCCAATGGAATGGCAGGAGCGCTGAAGAAGTGGAACGTTTTGTTACCACGCCGATTGAAGTAGCGATGAATTCGGTGCAGAAAAAATCAACACTTCGCTCCATCTCTATGTTTGGCTTGTCTGTTACCAAGATCATTTTTGAAGACGATGTGGAAGATTTTTTTGCCAGGCAACAGGTTAATAATCTATTACAAGGGGTAACCCTGCCGGAAGGGGTAGAGCCTGAAGTTCAGCCCCCATATGGCCCAACCGGTGAGATATTTCGCTACACACTTGAATCGAAAACAAGAAATTCAATTGAACTGAATACGATACAGAACTGGGTGATAGATCGGCAACTGCGGAGCGTGCCCGGAGTAGCAGACCTAACGGTGTTCGGAGGAGCAGAACGAACCTACGAGATAACTGTGGATCCTGTAATGCTGGCCAAATATGAGATAACACCATTGGAAGTTTACAATGCTGTTTCAAAAAGTAATATCAATGTTGGAGGTGATGTAATAGAAAAAAACGGGCAGGCCTATGTGGTTAGGGGTGTAGGACTGCTGGATAACATTCATGATATAGAGAATATCATTGTTGACAATATTAATGGAACGCCAATACTGGTAAAGAATGTTGCCAGTGTTGCAGCCAGTCATGTTCCCCGGGTAGGCCAGGCCGGGCTTAATAATAATGATGATGTGGTAGAGGGTATAGTTGTAATGCGTAAAGGAGAGAATCCGCGGGAAGTATTGGCAAGGGTAAAAGATAAGATCAGGGAACTGAATGAAAAAATATTACCTGCTGATGTAAAGATGGTGACTTTTTATGATCGCGATAAACTCATGGATTTCTGTACAGAAACGATCAGCCACAATCTTATTGAAGGCATATTACTTGTAACAGTGATCGTTTTTGTTTTTATGTTCGATTGGAGAACAACCGTTGCTGTATCGATCATTATCCCACTTGCTTTATTGTTTGCATTTATTTGTCTTCGTATCAAAGGAATGACAGCAAACCTGCTTTCAATGGGAGCCATAGACTTTGGCATCATCATCGATGGCGCTGTTGTAATGGTGGAAGGCTTGTTTGTTGTACTGGCCCACAAAGCGCATGAAGTAGGTATGGAGAAGTATGGCAAGATGGCAAAGCTGAGTATCATACGAAAGAGCGGAAGCGGCTTGGCTAAGGCCATCTTTTTTTCTAAACTGATTATTATTACAAGCCTTATTCCTATTTTTTCTTTTGAAAAAGTGGAGGGGAAAATGTTCTCGCCGCTCGCATGGACTTTAAGTTTCGCTTTACTCGGTGCACTTATCTTTACCTTAACACTTGTTCCTGTACTGGTAAGTATCCTGTTGAAAAAAGATGCAAGGGAAAGAAACAACCCGATCGTTAACTTTTTCAACAAGGCCATTGGGAATGGATTGAATTTTGCCATGAAGAACAGGAAACTTAGTCTCACAGTAGCCCTGGCAATACTTGGGCTGAGCTTCTTTTCATTTAAGTTCCTGGGAAGCGAATTCCTTCCTGAACTCAATGAAGGAGCTTTGTGGGTGGAAGCCAAACTTCCCATGAGCAGTTCACTTACTGAAACAACAGGTTTTGTAAAAGAGTTCCGTAAGATACTCAACTCATTTCCCGAGGTGAATGGCGTATTGTCACAAACGGGCAGGAGTAATGATGGAACAGATCCTTCAGGGTTCTACTATATTCAGTGCCAGGTAAATCTTAAACCTGAAAAAGAATGGAAGCGTCATATTACCAAAGATCAGTTGATTGATGAAATGGATGCAAAACTCCGGCAGTATCCCGGCGTTATTTATAATTATTCACAACCGATTATTGATAATGTAGCGGAAGCTGTGGCAGGTATCAATGCAGATCTTGCGGTAAAAATATTCGGCAATGACCTTGATAAACTTGATGCAATGGCCGACAGTGTTTATAATATCCTTGGAACAGTAAGAGGTATAAAGGATCTTGGTATCATGCGCAATATCGGTCAACCGGAATTAAGTATTGTGCTTGATGAATCCAAAATGGCCATGTATGGGATTACTACTGCAGATGCCAATTCTGTTATCGAAATGGCGATAGGTGGCAAAACAGCATCAACTTTTTACCAGCAGGAAAGGAAGTTTGACATACGCATCCGCTACCCGGAAAATTATCGCAACAATGAGCAGTCTATTGGCGCTTTGATGGTGCCTACCATGCATGGTTCCAAAGTGCCGTTAAAAGAAATAGCAGAAATCAAAACTGTTACAGGGCCTGCGTTCATTTACCGCGACAGAAATACCCGGTTCATTGCTATCAAATTTTCGATACGAGACCGCGATATGGGAAGTACCATTGCAGAAGCTCAGCAGAAGGTAAATGCCAGGATCAAACTTGGAAAAGGATATGATATTTTATGGGCCGGGGAATTTGAGAACCAGGTAAGAGCGCAGGCAAAACTTTCACAGGTTGTACCTATAGTTCTTGTGCTTATTTTCATCCTTTTGTTTATCAGTTTTGGCAACGGCGTTGATGCCGGACTTGTGTTGATGAACGTTCCGTTCGCCATCATGGGCGGAATTTTGGCTTTACATATTACCGGCACAGTATTCAGTATTTCTGCGGGTATTGGCTTTATCGCTTTGTTTGGTATCTGTATTCAGAATGGTGTATTACTTGTATCTGAATTCAAACAAAACCTGCATCACAAAGTTCCGTTGACACAGGCTGTCTACAATGGCGTGAAAGCCCGGATAAGACCTGTTGTGATGACTGCATTAATGGCGGCCATCGGGTTGTTGCCTGCTGCGCTTTCAACAGGTATCGGTAGTGAAACACAAAAGCCTTTGGCCATTGTGGTAATTGGAGGATTGATCAGTTCAACTATTCTTACCCTGTTGATCTTTCCACTAATAGTGGAACTGTTCTATCGTTGGTCGCACAAAAGAAAAATGAAGACCCAGATATCATTAACGTCCTGATAGCAATACAAAGGCCCCTTTTTAAAATGGGGCCTTTGTATTTGAAATTCTATTTCAAGGCATACAATATGGTTACTTCATACCTTAATTTTATTTTTCTGAAATCGGGGCCATTGCCATCATCTGCATCAACCTTGTCTTCATACTTTACATCTTTATTGGCATAGTAATTCCTTGATTTGAATTGCATTTGCGAAATATCGGAACTGCTGTTCTCAACAGGTTCAGAAATGGTAATAGCCTGGCCGAGTTGTTCATTAACAGCTTCAGTTAGATAGATGGCTTTTTCCCTGGCGGCTTTTACTGCCATAATTTTTAATTGTTTCCTGTATTCAGACATACGACTGTGTGAGGTGCGGCTGATGAAGAAATTTGTTGTGGCCTCGTCATCCAGTTTATCAACCAGTTCATCTATTTTTTTACTGTTGCTGAATTTTA
>JAFDXA010000256.1 GCA_018268185.1 Bacteroidota bacterium | reverse complement strand
TACCATTGGCGGTAACGTTTGATATCTCTTCTGTCGAAGATCACATTCCCGTTTTTGTCGTAACCTACATTTTCCATACCCCCAAACATGCCTTCGGCGCCGCTGCCGACAGATACCTGCAGCCATGCCGGTATCTTTGATTTTGGAAAAAAGGATCGAAGGTTGGCGCTGAGCCAGTAAGTCTGGCCATTGTAATCTTTCAAAAACCTTTCCGGGTTGCTTTTGCCATAAAGCACATCGCTTCTTTTATTCAATGAAGGATCACTGTAATGTTTGCGGTGAAAAGACCATTTCATTTGAATACGTTGTTCATTCCAGGCAAGTTCCTGTGAGATCAGCAAACCGCTGCCGAGCAGGTTGGCGCCGAAATCGCCCCAACTCCAGCCCCATTCGGCACTGAAAGCGTCCAGCGTTTCGATAACGGTGTGATAAAATACACCTCCAAGTCCGCCAAGCCATATTTGTTTTTTACGGCTGATGCCTGTCCAGCGCCACAATTCCATACTCGCCCGGCTCTCAGCATATACAGCATAAGCATGCCCCATTTTATCGATGCCCTTCCATTCGCCGATATCGTTGAAAGCATGAAAATTTGTTTGCGGATAATCTTTGTACCAGGCAGCGTATAACCCGGTCATGGCTGCACCGTAGCCAACAATATTGGCCGCCGCAACAAGCCGAATACGATTTTTATTGTAAGGATAAGTGATAAACTGCTGATGGGCTATCGGTTTGTTGAAAACCAGGCTATCCATGTTGCTTTTTATGTTATTCACGGAACTGCTGTCTTGTGCAGGAGTAGTAAAGCCGGTAAAGATGAGTATCAAAAAGCTGCATAGCGATCTGTACGTACAAGTGAGTGACACAACCGGTGTTGAGCAGAGATTGAAGGCCCGTAACATAAAAACAAAAATAGCGGTAAGTTGCTTAATGATATACGAATATTATATTTTTGAAGATGTTTAAATAAAAAATCATGGATACAAACACAGAACAAAAAGTGAATACCTGGTTGCAGGGAAATTATGATGAAGCAACCAAAGCCGAGATCCGCCGCATGCAGCAGGAGAACCCCGATGAACTCATGGAATCTTTTTACAAGAACCTGGAATTTGGTACGGGAGGTTTGCGTGGCATCATGGGAGTAGGTACCAACCGCATGAATAAATATACCGTGGGCATGGCCACACAGGGATATGCCAACTACCTGAAGAAATGTTTTGGTGATAAAGTAAGTGTGGCTGTTGGGCACGACAGCAGGAATAACAGCCGGAGTTTTGCCGAAATAACCGCCAATGTATTTGCAGCCAACGGCATCAAAGTGTTTTTGTTTGAAGCTTTGAGGCCAACGCCGGAATTGAGTTTTGCCATCAGGCACCTGGGATGCCAGGGAGGCGTGGTTTGTACAGCAAGTCATAACCCGAAAGAATACAATGGATATAAAGCATATTGGGATGATGGGGCGCAGATGGTTTCGCCGCATGATAAAAACACTATTGCTGAAGTAGAAAAGATAGCTTCCGTGGATGATGTAAAGTGGAGTGGCGGAGAATCAAATATTACCATTATTGGCAAAGATGTAGATGAAGCATACCTTGATATGGTGCAGGGATTAAGTGTATATCCTGATGTGTGCAAAGCGCAGCATGATCTTAAGATCGTTTATACGCCGATACATGGAAGCGGTATCATGATGGTTCCACCGGCATTGAAGCGTTATGGTTTTGATAACGTACATATTGTAGAAGAACAAAGCAAACCGGATGGAAATTTTCCAACGGTGATATATCCCAATCCCGAAGAAAGGGAAACGATGAGCATCGGGCTGAAAAAAGCTCAGGAACTGGATGCCGATATCCTGCTGGGAACCGACCCGGATGCCGACAGGGTGGGCATAGGCGTTAAGAACAACAAAGGCGAATGGATACTTATGAACGGCAACCAAACGGCCCTGCTCGCTTTCAACTATATGATAGAAGCCAGGAAAGCAAAAGGCATTGCCAAACCGAATGACATGGTGATCAAAACGATCGTAACAACCGATATGATCGATGTGATCGCCGCTGCCAACGAGGTAGCCTGTTATAATGTACTTACCGGTTTTAAATGGATTTCATCACTCATCAAGGAAAAAGAAGGAAAGGAAAATTACGTTATCGGCGGTGAAGAAAGTTTTGGTTTGATGATCGGCGATAAGATACGTGATAAGGATTCAGTGAGCGCTGTAACCATTCTCTGTGAAATGGCGGCTTATGAAAAGAGCAAGGGCCGCAGCCTTTTCGATAAACTCGTTGATCTTTATGTACAATACGGTTTTTACAAAGAGAGTCTTGTTAGTATTACCAAGAAAGGCATGAATGGTGCAGCTGAGATCGCACAGATGATGGAGAACGACCGTGCCAATCCGCCTAAAGAGATCAATGGTATTGCAGTAAAAGAATTGCTGGATTATGAACTGCAGGTAGGCAAAAACCTTTTAACGGGTGAAACCTGGAAGATCAACCTGCCCAAGAGCAATGTGCTGCAGTTCCTGTTGGTTGATGGCAGCAAGATATCAGCGAGGCCAAGTGGAACCGAACCCAAGATCAAGTATTATTTCAGCGTAAATACAAAACTTAACAGCGCAGCAGATTTTGAGGCAACAGAAAAGATACTGGATGATAAGATCGCCAGTATTGAGAAGGCGTTAGGTGTTAAATAGCAACATACCCAGCCGCAGGGTGCAGTAACAGTTAATTGTTATTGTATCCTGCGGTTTCATGTTAAACCCATTCACTTATGAGGCGACTTCTACTTCCCGCAATCCTGTTGCTTTCGCCGGGCATTTTCGCACAGCAGAAAAATGCCATGCAGCAAAAAGCTATTGTACTCAATCGTTTTCTTGAGAAAAATCATTATCAGCCTTTGGAATGGAATGATTCGGCATCAGCGATGTTGTACAACAAATGGCTGGAAATGCTGGATGAGGAAAAAGTGTTTTTTACCACACCCGGTATTCAGGCATTAGAACCATACCGGTATAAACTGGATGATGAGATAAGAGGAAGCGGATGGAATTTTTACAATGTTTCTGTTGCGCAATACCGGCAACGTTTGGCGAAAACAGACAGTATAATTAAAACATTACTGGCAAAACCGTTCGACCTGTTAAAGCCGGATAACCTGCTGTGGCCCCCCAGCAACTATGCAGCAAATGATGCAGAATTTGCCCAGCGCTGGCAGAAATACCTCAGGTGGCGTGTGCTTGATGTGATCTATACTTCGAAAACAGATGATGATAAAAATGTTCCTGCAATTACTCCGGCAGAACTGGTAAAAGAAGAGGCCACGGCCAGGGAAAAAGTGAAAAAACAGGAGCTCTCATATATAAAGAACAAGCAAACTGACCTTTCGGAACTGGAAGATCAATACCTGGATTGTGTGGCGTGGTGTTATGATCCCCACAGTAATTATATGAACCTGAAAATGAAAAAAGAATTCCAGGCAGCTGTGAGTGCTTCGGAATTCAGTACAGGAATGGATATTGATGAAAATGAAAAGGGGAGCAAAGTTGTTTCTTTTCTGCAGCCCGGGGGAAGTGCGTGGCGAAGCGGGCAGGTACATGCAGGCGATGAAATCGTAAAAGTGAAAGTGAAAGGTGTAGAAAAAGATGCTGCAGATATGAATATGGGTGATGTTGCGGAGATGATGAGTGGCGGAAGTTCTGAACCCGTTGAAGTAACATTGAAGACCACTACCGGGGAGATCAGAACCGTAAACCTTACCAAAGAAATGGCAGCCGATGAAGAAGAAGTAGTTAAAAGTTACCTTCTGCGGGCCGAGAAGAATATCGGTTATATTAACCTGCCCGGTTTTTACAGCCGGGAAACAGATGAACAGAAAGAGAATTTTAATGGTTGTGCCAACGACCTGAGTAAGGAGATCATGAAACTCAAAAAAGATTCTATTACCGGGTTGATCATTGACCTGCGTTGCAATGGTGGGGGAAGTATGTGGGAAGCCATGCAGCTGGCCGGAATTTTTATTGATATAGGCCCCGTCGCTTCCATCAGGGAGAGAGACGGCAAAGTGCATTTTCTGAAAGATCCCAGTCGTGGTACCATTTATGATGGTCCGCTTATGATACTCGTAAATGGAGCCAGCGCCAGCGCCAGTGAATTTTTTGCAGCAGTTATGCAGGATTACAACCGGGCTTTGATAGTAGGGAGCAGTACCTATGGTAAAGGTACGGCACAGGTGGTTTTGCCGATGGATACAACGGGCAACGCAAAACCCGGTGACAATACGTTCACTGATTTTGTAAAAGTAACAGAAGATAAATTTTACAGGATCAACGGCAGTACCGTTCAATGGAAAGGAGTTGTGCCTGATATCAGTATTCCTGATTTTTTTTCAGGGGATTGGTATAAGGAAAAAGCAAATGCAAGCGCTTTGAAGCCGGATAACAGTAAGCAGGGCATTTATGAACAGCTGAAGCCATTGCCGGTATCGGCTCTTAAAGCAAAATCAGAGCAAAGGCTTCGGTCTGATTCGTTCCAGTTAGCCATGAACAGTGCAATAAAATACCTGCAGGAAAATATTACAGGTACCACTATCCAGCTTCAGTGGCCGGCCTATGTTGCACAGAAAAAGAAGGTAGCAGATATGTTTGAAAAGATCAGGGAAGACGATAGAAAATCAACGCTTTTTACCGTAACCAATAACAACTTCGACAGGCAGAAAGTAAATGCCTCTACGCAACAGCAGAAAGATATTAATGAGGCATACATGGATCAGATCCGGTCAGACAGGGAACTTGAAGAAGCGGTTAATATCATGATCGATTGGCGGAAACTCTGACAAGTTCCAGTGGTTTTGTACAATGCATCTGTGGGCAGTGTTGAGTTATTGCTATATATTTAAACCATCAACCAAAACCAGCTTTATGAAAAAGAATTATCTGCAACTCTTAGTTTTATGCCTGTTCATTTCTTTGGCTTCGTTCGGGCAGAACCTGGAAAACCCGGGAGAATACATGGATGCCATCGGCGCTCAGCGTGAAAATATTTCCAAGAAGTTTTTGAGTTATATAAGTGCCGCCAATCATGGTAAGCGGGCACGCAAGGTCGAAAACCTTCGTATGAAACTGCTCAATGAAGTTCAGGAAGCGAGGATGAACATCAGTGGCCTGCCTTCCTTCAAGGGGGATAAGGCCCTGCGTGATACAACGGTGAACTTTCTCAAAATGTATTATAATATACTGAATGAAGATTACAGTAAAATCATTAACCTGGAAGATATTGCAGAACAGAGTTACGATGATATGCAGGCATATATCATGGCCAAAGATATGGTAGATAAAAAACTGGAAGAAGGCAATGCAAAGATGAAGGAAGCCAATGAGAAATTTGCAGCCGCAAACAATATCAGGCTAGTAGAAGGAAAAAGCGAATTGTCGGAAATGACACAACAGGTTCATGAAATGAACAAGTATTACAATGAGGTGTATCTCGTTTTTTTCAAGCCCTATAAACAGGAATCATATATGATGGAGGCGATTGAAAAAGGAAATGTAACCGGTATGGAACAATTTAAGAACGCCATGCTTAAATATGCCAATGAAGGGCTTGAAAAAATTGCTTCCATGAAATCACTCCAGGGTGATAATTCAATACTTTTTTCCTGTAAAGCCATGCTTGGTTTTTACGTGCGTGAAGCTGAAAAACACATGGGCCTGATTACAGATTATTTCCTGGCAAAGGAAAGGTTTGACGGTATCCAGAAAGAATATAAAAAGAAAAGTATACCTTCCAACCAGGAAATTGATGATTACAACAAAGCAGTGAATGAAGTAAACAAGGCTGGGCAGAATTACAACAATACGATCAACCAGGTTAACCAGGAAAGAACTGAACTGTTGAAGGCCTGGAATAAGTCTGTTGATGATTTCCTGGGCGAACATACACCTAAATACAGGTAGTATACTTGTTCAATTAAATAAGATTGCCGGTTTTATACCGGCATTTTTTATATTGCAACATATTGTAACCGGAACTTACCTGATGAGAAGATAACTATGAGAAAGTTTGAAGATACATATCGCCACAAGGGACTGCGGAAAAAACTCGTTGACCAGTTAAGGGAAAAGGGGATCACAGATGAAACTGTATTAAATGCGATCAATAATATTCCACGGCATTTCTTCCTGGACACGGCGCTCGACAATATAGCTTATGAAGACAGGGCTTTTCCCATAGCCGAAGGGCAAACGATTTCACAACCCTATACAGTAGCATACCAGACACAACTCTTGCAGGTGAAGCCGGGTGATAAGATCCTCGAAATAGGAACAGGCAGCATCTTCCAGGCAAGTGTACTGGCAGAGATGGGAGCCAAAGTGTTCACCATAGAAAGGCAGAAACTGTTGTTTGAAAAAACAAAGAATTTTGTACTGAAAGGCAAATATCCAACCATTAAGTTCTTCTACGGCGACGGATTTGAAGGATTGCCAACATTTGCTCCATTCGATAAGGTGATCATCACTGCTGCAGCGCCTTTTATTCCGCCAAAATTAATTGAGCAGATGAAACCCGGAGGCAAAATGGTAATTCCTGTTGATGAAGGTGAACACCAGCGTATGTTACGCATTACCCGGAACCCGGATGACAGTCTCACTGAAGAAGCGTTTGAAAATTTTTCCTTTGTCCCCATGCTGGCAGGGAAGAGCAGGTGAGAGAAGGTTGAAGGTTGAAGGTTGAAGGTTGAAGGTTGAAGGTTGAAGGTTGAAGGTTGAAGGTTGAAGAATTTTTCTGCGCAGCAAGTTCGTAGTTTTTCATGATCTCCATCCTGAGCCAGTTACCAGCATCCAGTATCCAGTATCTAACATCGTGTATCAACATCACCTCCAAAACATCCATCCCACCTAATTTCCATTCAAATATTTACCCCGGGTTATCAAAATGCTTGCATTAATTTTGTTTCATGCGTAAAACGCTTAACATCATCGGCAATTCACTGAGGCTTACTTTACAGGAACTCAAAGTAAATAAAACACGTACAGCATTGAGTCTCACCGGCGTGGCCTTTGGCATTTTCTGCATCATCATTGTACTGGCCATCGTTAATAGTTTTGAACGCAATATCCAGAACGAGGTGAAAAGCCTCGGCAGCAATACTATTTATATAGATAAATGGGATTACAGCGGCGGGCCGGACGTGCCCTTGTGGAAATTCAGGGCGAGGCCGGTAATGAAGTATGAAGAAGCGTCGCTGGTAAAAGAACGTTCAAACCTGCTTGATGATATTGCTTTTCTCATGCAAACGCAGGGCACCATCTCTCACAAGGATGATGTTATCAGCGATGCAGCCGTGTATGGTATTACGCCTGCGCAGATGGTTATTCAGCCACTTAGTTTTGAAACAGGCAGGTTTTTTTCTTCAGCAGAATTCCAGGGTGGCAGCCCGGTTGGATTGATCGGTTACACAAATGCGGAAGATCTTTTTGGCTCACCGGAGCGGGCGCTGGGAAAGCAAATAGATATCAAAGGCAAAAAAGTGACCATCGTTGGAGTGATCAAAAAAGAAGGGAAGAATTTTATCAGTTGGGATTATGATAAATGTATCATGATGCCTTATGGTTTCTGCAAACAGGTTTACGAAGAAAAGAACAGCAACCCGATACTGATCGCAAAAGGCAAGGAGGGGGTTACTACTGCAGCACTTATGGATGAAATGAAAGGCATCATGCGGCAGATCAGGCGGCTTTCACCCACACAGGAAGATAATTTTTCGTTGAACAGTGTGGAGGCTTTCAGTAAAGCTTTGTCTTCATTCTTTGTTACATTGAACGTGGTGGGTTCTATTATCGGTGGTATCAGCCTGATCGTTGGTATGTTCAGCATAGCAAACATCATGTTCGTTACTGTAAAGGAAAGAACAGGCGTGATAGGCTTGAAAAAAGCCATTGGTGCAAAGAGCAGGAGTATCCTTTTTGAATTCCTGATGGAAGCATCCTTGCTCTGTTTGCTCGGCGGTGCTTTTGGATTGTTCTTTGTGTGGATCACAACACTTATTATTTCAAGTCTCGCCAATTTTCCCGTTTATATATCCGGGCCAATGCTGATGATTACGATCATTATCTGCCTCGTGGTGGGTGTGCTTGCAGGCATCATTCCTGCTTCACGGGCCGCAAGGATGGATCCCGTGGTTGCCATCCGTTCCTGATGATCGAATGTCAAATCACGGTAAATTTGCATTCCATTTTCACAACTTAAAACCTGATCTCTATTACAAGGATACTAGCCATAGAATC
>JAFDXA010000255.1 GCA_018268185.1 Bacteroidota bacterium | reverse complement strand
TACACTAATCCCTTTCTCTTCGAGGATCTTGCCGGCCTCAATGGCGGTCCATACCAGGTGTCCGCAGGCAAAAATAGAAATGTCTTTCCCTTCGCTGAGGCGTTGTGCTTTCCCGATCACAAAATCTTCTTCTTTGGTAAAAATGGGCCATACGGGGCGGCCAAAGCGGAGGTAAACCGGGCCTTCATGACCGGCAATGGCTTTGGTGGCAGCTTTTGTTTGGTTATAATCAGCAGGAACAATAACCGTCATACCCGGAAGCATTTTCATCATGCCGATATCTTCCAGTATCTGGTGGGTAGCGCCATCTTCCCCCAATGTGAGCCCGGCATGAGAAGCGCAGATCTTCACATTTTTACCGCTGTAAGCGATGCTCTGCCTGATCTGGTCATAAACACGGCCGGTACTGAAATTGGCAAAAGTTGTGGTGTAAGGGATCTTTCCGCCGATCGTTAAACCGGCAGCGATACCCATCATGTTGGCTTCTGCGATACCACATTGAATAAATCTTTCCGGGAATTCTTTGATGAAACCATTCAGTTTAAGAGAACCGGCAAGATCGGCCGTAAGCGCCACAATATTATTATTGTTTCTTGCAGCTTCGAGGATCCCGTCGCCGAACCCGCTACGGGTGTCTTTATTACCGGTAACCTGTATATCAGAGAGCATAGTTTGATTTTTTTGCAAAGTAAAGGAAGATCAGTTCAGCGTTGCGTTTTTTGATCCAAATAAATTTTCGTCGCGGTTTAACTTCACCTCCCAGTTCCAGGCGGTGAGCATCATATCATCGAGATTGTACTGTGGAGTCCATCCCAGTATTGTACGGGCTTTTTCATTATTGGCATAAATGGCGATCACATCGCCGGGGCGGCGTGGGCCGATGGCATAATTGAGTTTGTGGCCCGTTACCTTTTCAAATGTTCCGATCACTTCCAGTACGCTGTGGCCATTACCGCTTCCCAGGTTGAACACATCACAGTTGCTGCTGTTGCGATGTTCGAGCAGGTAATTGAGCGCCAGTGTATGTGCATGGGCGATATCAGACACGTGTATGTAATCACGGATGCAACTACCGTCTCTTGTGGGGTAATCATCGCCATGTACTTTCATCTGTGATAATTTACCGATGGCCGTTTGCGTAATGGCTGGAACAAGATTGGCCGGTTGCCCAACCGGTATCTCACCGATATTGTTGGATGGGTGAGCTCCCACGGGATTAAAATACCGGAGCAATACAGATTGTATATGTGTTGCATTGGCGGTCTGTTGTACGATCTTTTCTCCCATTTGCTTGGTAGAACCATAAGCAGATTCTGCTTCTCTCCACGCAGTGGTTTCTGTAACAGGAACTTCTTCAGGGTTACCATAAACAGTGCAGGAAGAAGAGAAAACAAAATTCGGGATATTGAATTCAGCTGCGCATTTAAGAATATTGATGAGCGAATTGAGGTTGTTCTCAAAATACATCAATGGTTGTTGTACTGATTCTCCTACAGCTTTGTAAGCGGCAAAATGGATAATGCCCGCTATGTCGGGGTTTTCCTGGAATACAGCATGCGTGTCATCCAGGATGCAGAGATCGATCGTGTAATTTTTAACCTTAACCCCGGTTGTTTTTTCAATGCCTTCAAGAATACTTGGATTGCTCCTGCTGTTGTTATCTGCAGAAATAACATGAAAGCCGTTTTGTATAAGATCAACGATGGTATGGGATCCGATATAACCACAACCCCCTGTTACCAGTATCTTTTTCATTTATGTAATTTAGATTTTTTCCGCTGCAAAGAAAATAAAAAATCACTCATGGGGTTGAGTGATTTATAAATTAAATGCTTGTATATACAGTATTTATATAAAGAAATGTACAATGTAGTAAGTGATGGCAGCAAGCAACCCACTTACAGGGATGGTGAGTATCCATGCCCAAAGCAGGTTTACAGTAACTCCCCAACGTACAGCGCTCAGCCTTTTGGTGGCACCCACGCCAATGATACTTCCTGTAATAGTATGTGTGGTAGATACCGGTATGCCCATCTGGCCGGTGAAGAACAATGTGAAGGCTCCGGCTGTTTCTGCCGCCACACCTTCCAGCGGGGTAACCTTGGTGATTTTGGTGCCCATTGTTTTTACGATCTTCCACCCGCCACTCATGGTGCCCATACCAATGGCCAGGTAACAGGCAAGCGGAACCCAGTTGGGCAGATCAGAAAAATTCTGGATACTGCCGTTGGCTATCAAGGCAGCGCCAATGATGCCCATTACTTTTTGTGCATCATTACCACCATGACCAATGCTGAATGCTGCTGAACTGAAAAGCTGCAGCCTTTTGAACATGTTGGCGATTTTATAGGCGGTGGGTGTTCTTACTTTTTCTACATAGAGGTAAACAAGGCAGAACAAAATCGATGTAAAGATGATCCCCCATACGATCATACCGTTATCAGCTTTGTCAATGTCTTTTGCGAGGGATTTTTCAATGCTGAATTTTTCGATCTTCTTTCTTATTTTTTCCTTGTTGATCTCTTTGATGGCGTAGATGCCGTTGAGGGCAACCATAGTGCTGTCAAGGGAAACCTCTTTAGCCAGGTATTTCTTCAGGGGCTCTTTATATTTTTCTGTGGCAGCTTTGGCAATGTCATATTCAGCTTTTATTTTCTCATTGTCTACCGATTTTGCTTCCAGCACGAGGTAATCATTTGCATTGCGTACATCATCTTTCAGCCTGCTGGCTTCGACGTCTTTCAGCCAGCCGCTGTCATTGGCCTGTTTGGCAATGCCTGCAGCTCCCAACTTATCAAAATCATGAACCAGAACAGCAATGTGGTTATAATTTACAAGGGCTTTGTCGAGTTTCTCTTTGGAAGTATTGTATGCTTTGATGGCTGCAGTATCAGCAGGATTTTCTTCTTTTTTATTTTCTGCTTCGGCTATTTCCTTTTTGTACTTATCCATCTTCAGGAATTTCTGAAGATTCTCATCCATCTTGGAAGATTCAAACCTGTCGAATAGCAGCACGGTAAGAAACGTAGCAATCGCCATAATGCCTATTCGTGCCCAGACATTCCGCATGATCGTGACGTTTGTATTGGATATGGAAATGCCCATCCCTATCAGC
>JAFDXA010000254.1 GCA_018268185.1 Bacteroidota bacterium | reverse complement strand
TACCGCATGGTTAACCTTGGCTCCAGGCCTCCGTAAGTCTTCACGGCCCTGCCGCGGCCATATACAACACTGTCAATATGATTTCCATTTACATCATCTGTATAAAGTTTATAAGGCCCAACCTGTTGGAAACCTGAATAACGGAGTCCGGCATTAATATTCAATTTAGGAGTAAGCTCCCAACTGTCCTGCACATATACAGCAGCTTCATGAGCATACTTGATCTGTGCATTCTGCGGATTAAAAACAACAGAGTCCTGTTTGCCGCTTACTACCGAAGGTGTAAACCTGTGATAAGTATATATCAATCCGAATTTGATCTTGTGATTGGAGAAAGGATAGTAATCAAAATCCTGCTTCAGACTCAGGTCTCTGATGCCAGAAGCCAGTTTCAATTCGAAATTATTCTGTGCCGCTTTGAACGTAAAGTTGTAATCGTTGTAAACGGCTGTGGTATTTGAGAAAAGCTTATTGGTATAAACATGGTTCCATCTTAATGTGGCTGTAGAATTCCCCCAAGGCACATTGATCTTTAAGCTCTGCGTTCCGTTGGCAAAATCAAAAACATCCCGACCGAAATACCCGCTCAGGTAAAGCCTGTCGCGTTCGCTGAATTTATAATTGATCTTGGCATTCAGGTCATAGAAATAATAACCTGAACCATAGAACTGGTTTGATTTTTTAATGAACGGTTTGGCAATGGCATCTACGTAGGTTCTTCTGCCGGAAATAATGAAAGAAGCTTTGTCTTTTTTGATCGGCCCCTGTACAGAAAGGCGGGATGCTATCAGCCCCAAACCACCATCAACCTGGAACTTCTGGTTATTCCCTTCCTTCATTGAAATATCGAGTACACTCGATAATCTTCCGCCATATTGTGCCGGCATACCACCTTTGATAAGTGATACGTTTTTGATCGCATCAGAATTAAAAATGGAAAAGAAACCAAACAGGTGACCAGAGTTGTAAACAACAGCGTCATCCAGCAGGATAAGATTCTGATCCGGGCCACCTCCCCTTACATAAAAACCTGCGCTGGCTTCCCCGGCATTGCGAACGCCGGGTAATAGCTGAACAACTTTAAGGAGATCCACTTCTCCCAGGAAAGCAGGGATAGACCTGATCTGTTCAATAGGCAAAGTGATTTTGCCCATCTGTGCGGTTTTCACATTGTTATCGCGTTTGCGTGAGGTAACAATAACTTCCTGTGAAAGCTGCACGCCTGATTTGATGTTGAAATTGAGTAAAGTATCTGATCTGAGATCAAGCTGAATTACTTCAGATTGGTAGCCGATATAAGAACAAACCACGGTATACTTGCCTTCTACCAGGGTTAATGAATAAAATCCGTATTGATTACTATTGATACCTTTCGAGATACTTTTCACGGCGATGGTGGCTCCGATCATGGTTTCACCCGTTGCGGCATCACGCACATAGCCACTGATGGTATGATGTTTCTGGGCAATTGTTTGCAGGCTGGCCAGCAACATGAAAGAAAGCACATGTAAAATTTTCATAGAGGTCGCGTCTGGATTTCTTATTGGGCTTTGATGGTATCTTTTACTTCACCGCAATGCAGCATTTCATCTTTGTATTGCGGATGTGTTTTTCCGAGATAAGGATTTACAACTTCTTCGCTGTTGCTGATCCAGTCGGCGCCTTTATCTTCTCCAAATGCCATCGGGCAATGCTGAAGGTATAATTTAGGCCCTTCATAATTGATCGCCTTAAAGAAACCGGGATATAACATGGCTGTTATCATATTGAAATCCTGGCGCATTTCGGTAATGTCTGTTTGGGCAAGCAATGAAACGGCATTGGAGCGTATATCTGCAATGCTGGCTTTTACTGATTCCACCACCAAACTGCTGTCGTTTTTAAGATCTGAAACAGGGAGGCTGTCAAGCATATTAATAAAAATGCCTGCCTGTTGCTTGGCTTTGGCCGTATCACCTTCTACAAAAGCATCTTTTAAGGCAAGATAAGTATTCACAGTTGCATCCACGCTTTTGTTGAATGTGTCGGAATGTTTCTTCAATGTGATGGCAGCAAGCTTATGATCTTCACCGGATGCAGATGCGTTTCTGAAAACGAACCAGTATACCCCTACAGCGGCCAGAACAAGTACCAGGAGCGCCAATAATTTTTTCATTTCAATCTGATTTTCGTCAAAGTTAATATATAACAACAAACCTCCTGAATAGTTTGTCAATTCAGTTAATTTTGCGGCGGCTGAAAAGGGTTGAAGGTTGAAGGTTGAAGGTTGAAGGTTGAAGGTTGAAGGTTGAAGGTTCGTGGGGCTGGGTATTAGATACTTGATTCTTGACACTGGATACTGGATAATATATTAAACGAGAACGCATAAAAAGAACTTATGTTACTGGGATTACAAAATGTGACTTTTGAATTTGGGGCGAGAACCATTGTTGAAGATGCCACCTGGCATATACAGCCCAATGAACGCATCGGGCTTATCGGGTATAACGGTACAGGTAAATCTACCCT
>JAFDXA010000253.1 GCA_018268185.1 Bacteroidota bacterium | reverse complement strand
TTGTGGTGAAATTAAGACTTGCCTCATAGCAATGTTTGTGGGACAGAACACAGGTAAAATTTTACAAAGAAATTGTCGTAAGCGTTTTCGCCCCATCATGGCAGTTATTTGATTCATTGCTCTCTAACGCTCTTTGCCGCGGGGCATCGTTTTTGCTCCTGCGCTGCATTTTATCCTTTCCTCCTGTCGTCGGAATTGCAGCTTTGCTGCAACCGGATAAAACGAAGGCGCATACGCAAAAACTGGTAGATTATTTTACCAGTATAAGTTTTAAAATTTTCATTTTTCAATTCGTAAATCTCTGCCAGTGTCTGCTGGAGCAACTTCTTTCAGCTGCGGCTTAACTGTATATTGTCGTAAGCGTTTTCGCTCCATCATGGCAGTTATTTGATTCATTGCTTTCCAACGCTCTTTGCCGCGGGGCTTGGTTTTTGCTCCTGCGCTGCATTTTATCCTTTCCTCCTGTCGTCGGAATTGCAGCTTTGCTGCAACCGGATAAAACGAAGGCACATACGCAAAAACTGGTAGATTCTTTTACCAATAGAAGTTTTTAAGTTTTCATTTATCAATTCGTAAATCTCTACCTATGGCCGCGAAGCTTTTGAAGAAATGATTTTACAAAACCGGTTTAAGTTTGGCCGTAAAATGTCTCAGCAAAGCTGCTTCTTCAATTACCTGTAACCCTTTTATAGTATCCCTGTTCTCAAACACTTCAATAATTACTTCAGCCACATAATCTATATGGCTTTGGGTATAAACCCGTCGCGGAATAGCAAGTCTTACCAGCTCAAGCGTTGCAGGAATCAATTGATCTTGTTCATTGTATTTTCCGAACATGAGTGAACCTATTTCAACGGAACGGATGCCGCCTGTTTCATACAAGGCGCACACCAATGCCTGCCCCGGGTATTGCTCCACGGGAATGTGCGGCAACATAGCTTTCGCATCAATATAAACTGCATGGCCTCCAGCCGGCTTCATCACAGGCACACCTGCATCTGCAAGTTTATTACTCAGGTATTCGATACTCCTGATGCGGTATTGAAGGTAATGTTCATCAGTTACCTCATTCAGGCCGATGGCAATGGCTTCAAGATCACGACCGGCAAGGCCTCCATAAGTAGGGAAACCCTCTGTTATTACCAGCAGGTTACGGCATTGTTTTGCAAGGTCTTCGTTGTGTAAAGCAAGGAAGCCGCCAATGTTTGCAAACGCATCTTTCTTGGCGCTCATGGTGCAGCCGTCTGCATAAGAAAACAACTCACGGGCAATTTCTTTCACGGGCTTATCTGCATAACCATCTTCTCTCAGTTTGATGAAGTAGGCATTCTCAGCAAACCTGCAGGCATCAATGAACAATGGAATATTGTGTGCTTTGCATACGGCGCTTGTTTCACGGATATTCTGCATGCTCACGGGCTGGCCACCACCGGAATTGTTTGTAACGGTAATGATGCAAAGTGGAATATTTTCAGCCCCTTTTTTGTTGATGAATTCTTTCAGTGCTTCAATATCAATATTGCCTTTGAATGGAGCAGGTATACCTGGGTGCTTGCCTTCTTCACAAAGCAGGTCAATTCCTTCAGCCCCTGAAAATTCTATGTTGGCCCTGGTGGTATCAAAAAGCGTATTGCTGAGGAAATATTTTCCTTTACCGCCCAGTATGCTGAACAATATTTTTTCTGAAGCCCTTCCCTGGTGTGTAGGGATCACGTGCGGCATCTGTGTTATTTCCCACACAGCAGACTCAAATCTGAAAAAGCTCGGACTTCCTGCATAAGATTCATCTCCCCGCATGATACCAGCCCATTGTTCGCTGCTCATAGCGCTGGTGCCACTATCGGTAAGCAGGTCGATCAATACATTTTCTGAATGGATCAGGAATGGGTTGTAAAATGCTTCTTCCAGTATGGCTTTTCTTTCAGCTGCAGTACTGAAATATATTGGTTCAACGGATTTTATCCGGAATGGTTCAATGATGGTTTTCATCTATGTTAATAATTAAGGGAATGAAGAAAAATATGCTGTAGGGGGAGAAGAAAAACTCAGGATGGTCTTTTGATAATATTTTTCCAAATCAACATGATGCAAATCTCTGGTGAAGGCATTACAGAAAAAATGATTTTCGTCATTTGTTCATCTGATAGCTGAAATTTGTATTCTATCTTGAGTAAGAATAAGTGCTGATATTGAAAAGATATGTGTTGTTTTATTAAGTTTTGATTGTTTGGTTTTTCAGTTTGTTTGTGCTGGTTTAAATTACAGATCAGGGAACTGAATCTGAGTTTACAGTAGTACAAGAGCCTAATCAGGGAACCTTCCGGAAAAAGCGGCGTATCCTTTTTCCGGGCTCTTTTTTTGATACTTTTTTGGAGAAGCAAAAAAGTATAGCAATAAGAATGGGATATCGTCATTGTTTAGTGACTACTGCTGAGAAATTTTAATAGTCAAATGCGTTAAAGCCAGATGATATGAAACAAATAACCGGCTTACTGGTGCTGTTATTCCTGCTATATGGTGGCATCACTGTTTCTGCACAACAGAAATATAAAAAACTGCTATGGGCCGATGAATTCGATAAAGACGGGCTGCCTGATACCAGCAAATGGGGATATGATATCGGTGGGCATGGATGGGGTAATGATGAACTTCAATATTATACGCGGAGAATAGAAAATGCAATTGTTCAAAATGGTGTACTGAGGATAAGCCTGCTGCGTGAAGACTATGATACGAACAGGTACACTTCAGCGAGGCTGCTTAGTTATAAAAAATTTGATTTCAGGTATGGCCGTGTAGAAGTGAGGGCAAAACTCCCGGAAGGGCGAGGAACCTGGCCGGCGATCTGGATGCTGGGAAGCAATATTGCTACGGCAGACTGGCCGGGCTGTGGCGAGATCGACATTATGGAACACAAAGGCAATGATCCCGGAAAAATTTATGGCACGCTGCACTACCCCGGGCATTCCGGCGCCGATGGAAATGGTAAAACGATTGTGATCAAAGACGCATCAACAGTCTTTCACATATACAGTGTGGAGTGGTCGGCCGAATACATAAAAATATACGTTGACAAAAAACTATATCATACTGTAAAGAACAGCAAGCTGCTACCCTTCAATCATAATTTCTTTATCATTCTAAATGTTGCGATGGGCGGCGGCTTTGGTGGAGCCGTTGACCCGGCTTTCTCAAAGACTTCAATGGAAGTTGACTATGTAAGGGTATACCAATAACCAGAGCCCAGGCCTTGGTTCGTGTCACACGAATCAAAATCTAAAAATGCTGCATGGATAAAACTGTTAATAAAATTACAAAGCAGCGGTTATCCGTTGGTTAAATCGTTTTTCTGCGATTGCATACCAGAAAATGCGTGTAATTTTAATTGACCAAGAACTCAATTATATCCATGAAACCTTTTTCATTGATAAGAAAAACACTGATCGCTGCCTCCTGCCTGCTCGTCATGTCTTTCACGATATGGCAACCCGATTTTGAAACGGCTAAAAAACTTGCAAAAGAAAAGCATCAGCTTATTTTGCTCAATTTCTCCGGTTCAGATTGGTGTGGCCCCTGCATTCGCATGCACCGTGAAATTTTCGGGAACGATGAGTTTATTAAGATGGCCGACAGCTCACTCATAATGGTGAATGCTGATTTCCCCCGAATGAAAAAAAACAAATTGCCT
>JAFDXA010000252.1 GCA_018268185.1 Bacteroidota bacterium | reverse complement strand
TCTTAACCCCATACGCATGTCTGTTTTTACATCCGCGATTTTTTTCCCGATCTTTTTTTCTTTCTATACAGTAAAGGCAAATAAACCGAAATCTACTACCCCTATAAATGGTAAAACAACGGAGCAGATAGAGAAAATGGACTCGCTCAGTTTTGATAAATTTACCCGGGAGATAAATGAAGACGATAAGGATACCAGTGTGCCCATGACAAGGAAGGAATTTCATGATTATGTAGCGAGTGTGAGGAAAGGCCCACGTGTAGTTGTAGGCAATGGGAAGTATTTTACCATGGGTGCTTACGATTCTGCACTGGCTTCAGGAAAATCTCATGATAACTGGTTTCAGCAGAAGTTCATGCGGAAACAGATAGAGATCAACGAAAAATATAAAAACAATCCAGATGGCATTCTGCACAGTTTTATAGAGCTGCTGCTGCACAGTATCCCGCAGATACTATTTGTGTCGCTGCCTTTGTTTGCACTTGTATTATATATATTGTATGCCAGGTGGAAGCAGTTTTATTATGTTGGCCACGCTATATTTACCCTGCACCTGTATATATTTACTTTCATTGCGATGCTGGTCATTTTTGGTATATCCAAAATAAATCAAAGTCTGCATTGGACTGCATTGCCCTGGCTCAATGGGTTGCTTTCTCTTGGAGTATTCTTTTATACCTACAAGGCCATGCGCAAATTTTATAAACAGGGAAGAGGTAAAACGATTGTAAAATTCATATTGCTGATCTTCGGGTTGCTTGCCATATTAATTTTCCTGTTCCTTGTGTTCACATTTTTATCATTTTTTAAAATCTAATATATGTGTCAGGCTGTTTCGGATGAATTTCTGAGGTTGGTAAAGATCATGGATGAATTACGGGAAAAATGCCCCTGGGATAAAAAACAAACGATCCATACACTCAGGCATCTTTCCATCGAAGAAACTTATGAATTGGCCGATGCCATTTCTTCAGAAGACTGGAATGGAATTAAAGAAGAACTGGGCGACCTGCTGCTTCACATTGTTTTCTATGCTAAGATCGGAACCGAGCAGCAGAAATTCAGTTTAACCGATGTAATCAACGGCGTTTGCGAAAAATTGATTGTAAGGCATCCACACATATATGGAGATGTACAGGTGAATGGTGAAGAGGATGTTAAGCAGAACTGGGAAAAAATAAAACTCAAAGAAGGTAAACGTTCGGTTCTGGGAGGCGTGCCCCGGTCTTTACCGTCGATGGTTAAAGCCATGCGTTTACAGGAAAAATCGAAACAGGTTGGATTTGAGTGGGACAACACCGGCCAGGTGTGGAACAAGGTAACCGAAGAGTTGGCAGAACTGAATGAAGCTGTAATTTCCGGGGAGCATGATAAGATGGAAGATGAACTCGGGGATGTTTTTTTCTCGCTCGTGAATTTTGCAAGATTTTTGCATGTAGATGCCGAGAATGCCCTCGAGCGGACAAATAAAAAATTCATAAACCGTTTCACAAAAATGGAATCAGCGGCAACAGCGCAGGGAAAATTTCTGCACGATATGACGCTTGAAGAAATGGACGCCTTATGGAACGAGATCAAGAAAGAAGGCCGGGAAACCGGCTCCTAAATTCAGCATAATCATTGCCACAGTCAATAACATTCCGGCGGTTCTTTACCAGAAATGCATACCTGCTCTTGCTGGCAGCGTGGCTGGTAACCCTTTCTTTCATTGTTGACAATTACTGGTCGGCCAATTCCTCTATCGGGTCGGTTAAGAGCAAACTCACTTCCTATATTCATAAGCAGGAAAAAGAGATCGAGGGTTTGTCGAGAGACACTTCAGCGATCAAGAACCTTGCAAGGGGCAATTATTCCAAAGGCTTTCTTGAAAACCTCGTAAACCGGCAGTTCTTTTTCTTCCTGTATGCCAATGATAATACGGGGCATGAACAACTGGTGTTCTGGAATACACAACAGGCCCTTCCATTTCCTTCATTGTTGTATGAGGCAGATAGTACGGGGTTTGTTCAGCTGCAGAATGGTTTTTATGTATGGAACCGCTATAAGGTCAATGATGTAAAAATGCTGGCATTGATTCCTGTAAAATGGAATTATATTGTTTCCAACGAATATCTCCGAAACGGTTTTGTGAACGACCAGTCATTCACACTTAACTATGATGTAACAGGAAAGCCTGGCGTTGGTGTAACCGTTTTCTCTTACAAAGGCAGCCCGCTTTTTAACCTTTACCAGGTTGCAGTAGGTATTAACTACAAGAATAATGTTATCTCAGTTATATTCCGTCTGCTGGCAACGTTGATGTTGTTTTTTTTCATTCATCTCTGTGCTTCTTTTTTTGCCAATAGGAATTTATGGCAGGGAATTATTTTTTTCCTGGTAGTGGTCACAGGCCTGCGTGCCCTGAGTTATTTCTTCCCGGTGCCGCTCAATTTCAGGCAGTTTGAATTGTTTGATCCGGCGGTGTACGGGTCTAATTACATTTTGCGTTCCCTGGGCGATCTGTTTATAAACTCACTGCTTTTCATCTGGTTCATCTTATTCCTTCGCAATCGTTTCCAGGAGCAGGAAGTAACCATCGAAAAGCGGGCACCTGTTTTCAAATGGTTTGTATTACTGGCGGCCAGCACTATCCTGCTGCTTGTAACATACCAGGGCAGTGTGATCATTCGCTCACTTGTGGCAGATTCGCAGATTTCTTTTGATGTGATGAATTTCTTTTCACTCAACATCTACAGTGTGATCGGCTTTTTTGTGTTATGCTGTCTTGCAATAGGATATTATTTTCTCTGCCAGATTTTGTTATACCTCGTAAAACCATTCTTCCCCGGCAATTTTGTTGCCATCAGTCTTTTTGTTGCCATTGAAGGATTGCTGCTGCTCACATTTAACGTAGGCAATTTCTCCGGCTCATTTGAATTGTATGTACTGGCTTGGCTTGTGTTTTTTCTTTTCCTGCTGAACAGTCCGTACCTCAACCTGATCGCAACCCGGATCGTTTCCTCCAAGCTTGTTTTCTGGCTTTTCTTCTTTTCTGTATCTATTACACTGGTGATCATCGTGGAGAATAACAGCAAGGAACTAAGGAACAGGATGCATTATGCAGAATTACTGGCTTCCAAGGCTGATCCTACCAACGAGATACTGCTTAATACCATGCTTACAGATTTCAGGGGAGATTATCTCCTGCAGAATTTCAGCAGGCTTCAGGATGAGGAAACGAATCATTTCTTCAAGGATAGTCTCATTAATGGCAACATATCCGGCTATACCAATAAATATGATACCCGGATATTTACCTATACAGCAGATGAAAAACCCTTGTTCAACGACGAACCTACAGCTTACAATGAGTTGAATACGATCCTTAAAACGCAGACCAAACCTACAAATGTTCCCGACCTGTATTATTATGATGAATCTTATGATCGTTTCAGCTATATCAGTAAAAAAACGCTGACAGATACATCGAATAAGGTACTTGGCTATGTATTTATTCTTGCGAGCCCGAAGAAATTCAAAAGTGATGCACTCTACCCTGAATTGTTCAGCAGGGGACATAATAACTCAATTGAAAGTTCGTCACTATATGCTTTTGCGGTTTATAATAACTGGAAACTTGTTACAAGTCATAATGATTATCCTTTTGCCACTTCGCTCGACAAGAGAACATTTCCACGCCGGCAATTCTTTATCGTTCCCAAAGATGATCATACAGAACTCTGGTATTATGCCGGTGCCGATAAGCTGATCGTTATCACTAAAAAGAACAGTCTTTCCATAGAGTCAGCCACCTTGTTTTCTTACCTGTTCTGCGGCTTCCTTTTTTTAACGGCAATTTTCTGGTTCTTCAATGTGCTCATTAAGTCCAGGTTGCGCTTAAACAAGCTCCGCAGTTACTGGCAATTGACCGTTCGGAACCAGATCCACGGAACCATCATCTTTATCATCGTTGTTTCGTTCCTGGTGATCGGGGCAGCTACGATATTGTTTTTCGTGAGCAGGTATGAATCCAATAACAGGGAAAAACTGAGCCGAACGATCCACATCATGGAAAATGAAGTAAAGAATTCCATCAACAAGGGCTGGCGGATGGATGATACACTCAATATGATCGACAGGCGATACCAGGATAATCTTGAGCAAACCATCAATAAGATTTCTGAGATACACGGCATTGATGTAAACCTGTATGATCTGCAGGGAAATTTAAATGTTTCATCATTGCCGCTGCCATACATTAAAGGGATACTAAGCACCAAGATGGATCCGATGGCTTATTTTCACATCAATCATCGCAGGGAAGTGCAGTACTTTCAGAAAGAAAAGATCGGGGAGTTGCAGTTTGTGAGTGACTATGTGCCTGTAATTGATGCTTCCGGGAGTAACTATGCTTACCTGAATATTCCGTATTTTACTTCAGAAAGTAACCTGAAGAATGAGATATCAAACTTCCTTGTTACCATCATAAACCTGAATGCATTTATCTTTCTCATTGCAGGTATCGTGGCATTGTTCATTACCAACCGTATCACCAATTCATTCTCTGTTATCAGCGATAAAATGAAACAGATCAACCTGGGAAAACGGAATGAATACATCGAATGGCAGCGTGATGATGAACTTGGAGCGCTGGTTGTTGAGTACAACAAGATGGTTTCAAAACTGGATGAAAGTGCTATGGCACTCGCCAAAACAGAGCGTGAAGGCGCCTGGAGAGAGATGGCCCGCCAGGTTGCACATGAGATCAAAAATCCGTTAACACCGATGAAATTGAGTATGCAGTTCCTGCAGAAATCAATTGAAAACAATGCTCCCAATGTGAAACAGCTTACGGAAAGTGTTGCCAATACACTCATCGAGCAGATCGATCACCTGAACCAGATCGCCGGGGAGTTCAGCCAGTTTGCGAATATTGAAAATCAGAAAAAGGAAATATTCGACATCAATGAGGCGATCATGACCATCATTCATCTGTACCAGGCGAACGACAGGCTTGAAATAACACACCAGCTGTTACCGCAAAAGATCATGATAGAAGCTGACAAAACACATATCAACAGGCTGTTTACAAATCTTATCCTGAATGCACTCCAGGCCGTTCCGGAACATACGAGGGTAAAGATTGATATCAACGAGATCATAGAAGAAGGAAATGTGGTTGTAAGTATTTCTGATAATGGCATGGGAATAGCCGAAGACATACGTTCAAAAATATTTGTTCCGAATTTCACTACAAAAACATCTGGAACCGGGTTGGGACTGGCGATGTGCAAACGTATGGTGGAGCAGGCAAAAGGGGAGATATGGTTTGATACAAATGCAGGCAGGGGAAGTACTTTCTTTGTGCAGTTGCCGATTGTGGGGTAAGGGATTTGGAAATCTGGAGATGTGAAAATGTGAAAGTATGAAAATGGCAGGATGGAATAAGAGAATGAATTAGTGGCTTAAGGATATTTCAACTCCATATTAAATCAGTTCTGTTTACTAGTCTGGCTATCGGATTTTTCTGTTGTTGATTTTTGATTTATACGTTCTTATCAGATAGCTTTCAACATCCTTCTTTCAGTTATATATTTCTCAAAATCTGCGAGGCTGAAACTACTCAGGTTCCTTTCTTTGGTTAACATGGCCTTTTGGGCTACCAGTACACCATATTTTGTATCATCAATGCCCTCCTTAACGTGCGAATCGGGGTCGATGGAGATAAGCACATTTTTTTCAAGTGCATATTGAATATGACGCCAGTCAATATCAAGCCTGTTGGGGTGGGCATTAAGTTCAATTACTACGTGGTTGGCGGCACAGGCATCAATAATCTTCCTGTGATCCACAGGATAGCCGGGGCGGCTGAGAAGCAGCCTGCCTGTCATGTGTCCCAGTATGGTTGTATAAGGATTCTCAATGGCAGCAAGCAGGCGGCTCATGGCTTTTTCCTCGCTCATTTTCAGGTTGCTGTGTACTGATGCAATCACAAGGTCGAAGCTGGCAAGCACTTCATTACTGTAATCCAGGCTTCCGTCGTTCAGGATATCAGATTCGATGCTTTTGAAAATTCTGAACGGCTTAAGTTTTTCGTTCAGCTCATCTACATATTTATGTTGTTCCCGAATCCTTTCCTCGCTCAGCCCCTGGGCATAAAAGGCAGATTTGCTGTGGTCGCTGATAACCAGGTATTCAAGTCCTTTGTCCATTGCGGCCCGGGCCATCTCCTCGATGCTGTTGCTGCCATCGCTCCAGTTGCTGTGGCAGTGAATAATACCCCGGATGTCCCCGGGCTGTATCACTTCAGGCAATGGCATCCCGGAATTGATCTTTGATGCCTGCGCATCCTCCCGCAGGGGAGCAGGAATGAAAGGAAGGCCGGCACGCTCGAAATAGGATTCTTCAGTTGTGATGTTGTTTAAGGATTGGCTATGGGTAACCAGCGATTCATAAAAAAGGGGTGAGGAGGAGGTCTTTACCAGCGTATGAATAAAGTCAGCGGCATCAGTATAAAAGAGTTTTACATTTATGCCAATGCTGGTAGCATAGCAGAAGTATCCCGCTTGTTTTTCTTTTTGTGAAAATCCATCAACCTGTTGCATCGTCATTTCAATTTCCGCTTCCCCGGCTTCAACCACTAATTCAAATTCATCAATCACTTCCAGTTGCCTTTTGTAATTACCGGTAATGGCTATTTTTTTACCCGGGAATATTTTCTGAATAAAACTTTCTATCTCTGCAGCTACCAATGCAACCTGCGCATACAGATGGCTTCCTTTATTCTTGTTGTAAAATTCAATGGTATCAATAATGTTCTGTTGTGTTTTTTCACCAAAACCTTTATAAAGTTTCAACCTGTTCTCTTTACAGGCATAGAGGAGTTCACCCACACTTTCTATTTCCATTTCCTTCCAGATTGTGTGGATTTTTTTCGGGCCAATACCTTTGATGTTTAACATTTCGAGAACACCGGGAGGTGTTTTTTGTACCAGTTCATCCAGAATTTTTAGTTTACCGGTTTTCAGGATTTCATCAATTTTCTGAGCAGTTGATGTCCCGATTCCTTTCAGGCCGGGAATTTTCTCTGCCGGCAATTCAGTCAACTGAACCTGTAAATTTTCGATTGCAAATGCAGCAGATGCATAAGATTTTGCTTTAAAACTATTTTCGCCATGAATGTCCATCAGTTTGGCTAGCAGTGAAAATGAATCAGCTATTTGATAATTATCCATGATCCAAATGTAAGTTATCTATGTAATAAACAGGAGAGATAGATGATAACAGGCTAAATGGTAAGATGAAAATCTTTTTTTGGAAACGCAGGCCTGTAAAGGGATAGGGGAGATTGGTATAAAACAAAAGTCCCGGTAAAAACCGGGACTTACTATTTTTTGCTTTCTTAAGCAAAGCTTACTTTTTCTTAGCAGCTTTCTTTGGAGCAGCTTTCTTAGCAGCTTTTTTAGGAGCAGCTTTCTTAGCGGCTTTTTTAGGAGCGGCTTTCTTTGCAGCTTTCTTAGGAGCAGCTTTTTTTGCAGCTTTTTTCTTTGTTGCCATTTTTTTAAATTTAATTGGTTAGTAAATAATACTTAAAAATAAAAAGTATTTTCAAACTACCAAAAAAAATATTAAAAAAATTAAGCAGACGCTTCTACCTCACTTACAGAAACAAAAGTTTTATCTCCTTTTGTTTTCCTGAATTCAACGATACCATCAGTTAAAGCGAAGATGGTATAATCTCTTCCGATACCAACATTTTTACCAGGGTGATAAACTGTACCACGCTGACGAAGGATAATATTTCCTGCAAGAGCAGCCTGGCCACCGTAGATCTTAACACCTAATCTTTTGCTTTGTGAATCACGACCGTTTTTTACCGAGCCTTCACCTTTTTTATGTGCCATCTTTTACTTTTTTATACTTTGGATTTTGCTGTTGAAATTTAAATGGATTCAAAGTTCAACAATCAGCATTTTAAATAATTTATGCGATCGCAGTTACTTTGATGTGAGTATACTGCGTACGGTGCCCGCGCTTTTTACGGAAACCTTTTCTTCTTTTCATTTTAAAAGCGATCACTTTTTCACCTTTAACCAGGTCATTAACGATTTCAGCTTTTACAACAGCTTTTACTGCTGCACCACTGGTAATGGTATCGCCACTGTGTGTGAACAATACATCAGAGAATTCAACTGAATCCCCGGCTTTACCTTCGATGTGAGGTACATACAGGCTGTCTCCTGCTTTTACTTTAAATTGCTGACCTGCGATTTTTACTACTGCTAACATAACATACCTAAATTTAGGACGGCAAAGGTAGGGGTTTTTACCGTCACGATGGTATAAAATGGAATCTTTTTTGGATTAAAATTATCAACAATACCTGCCCGCAGGCTTTCCCGGCACCCGGAAGCAGCAAACCCCTAAATCTGGCTATATTCGTGATCCATTTATGCGCTACCTGTTCAGGCCCATACAATATATATATAGTATCTACGCCTTCATTATCTTCCTGGTTTTCATGTTCCTTTTGTTTCCCCTGGTGGTGATATGCTCGTTTTTCGGCAAGATCCGGGGCGGAAATATGGTTTATGGAATATGTCGTTTCTGGGCCGATGCCGCTACTTTCTGCTGGGGAATCAGGCACAGGAATATATATGAAAGCCCGCTCGACAGTTCCAAACCGGCTGTTTTTGTGTTCAACCACATATCCTATATGGATATTCCCGTGATCCTCTTGTCGCTCCGAAAACAGCATTTCCGGGTACTGGCCAAGGCCGAAATGGCCAAAATTCCCATTTTCGGATACATATATAGTACAGCCACCGTGATGGTGAACAGGGCCAATCCCGAAAAAAGATCCCAAAGTGTCAGAATCCTGAAATCGGTTCTCAAAAAAAATATTTCTGTTGTTATTGCGCCGGAAGGTACTTTCAATATGACAAGCCAGCCCCTGAAGGAATTCTACGACGGGGCCTTCCGGATAGCCATAGAAACCCAAACACCGATTCGGCCTCTCTTATTCCTGGATACTTACGACCGGCTGAATTATAAAAGTATCTTTTCATTATCGCCGGGAAAATCCAGAACTGTTTTCCTGGATGAAATAGAAGTGAGCGGTTATGGCCCCGACGATGTAAAAGAGCTAAAGCAAAAAGTATATAACATTATGGAAGCGGCCCTGGTGAGGTACCGGGCGGCGTGGATCAGCGGAATAAAACATGACAGGCAGTAACGATAATATATTATTCAATGAAGAAAACAGCGGTTGCTGGGCAGAGATCATTCTGCCATTGGCGCTGCCAACTGTTTATACTTATGCGGTCCCGGTTCATTTGTTAAGTGAGGCAAAACCGGGTTGCAGGGCAGAAGTGGTTTTTGGAAAGAATAAAAAGTATGCAGGTATTATCAAATCTATAGTAACTGAGCAGCCTGTTTACAAAACAAAACCTATCCTCAATATACTGGATGAAGAACCGATTCTTTTTCCAGAACAGTTGAAGCTTTGGAACTGGATCAGTCAATACT
>JAFDXA010000251.1 GCA_018268185.1 Bacteroidota bacterium | reverse complement strand
TTGATCAGCACTTTGTTTACGAAAGGATTCAGGTAAAATCCGGTTCGTACAACATCCATAATCGCTTTCTTTATTTCTGCCGGCTCAGTATTTTTCAGCAGGTAACCTGCAGCGCCGCAATCCATGAGGTGGCCAACAAATCTTTCATCTTCATACATGGTAAGAATGATCACACGGATATTAGGGTAAGCTTTGGTTATTGCTTTCGTGGCATCGATACCATCTTTTACAGGCATACGCAGGTCACAGAGTACTACGTCGGGCATTGATTCGGGTATATTCTGAACAAGCTCTTCTCCATTATCAGCTTCCATCACGAATTTAATATTGGTGTAAGGCCGCATTGAAAGTATAACACCCTTCCTGAACAGCTTGTGATCGTCAGCAATGGCTACTTTGATTTGGTTAGATTCCATGTTAGCTGCAAATTATGAAAGAAATCGAAGCAAATCTATAAAATAATATAATGAAAATACTCCGGAGGGGGTAAAATTCAATTCGCTTTCAATGATTTACACAACCGGAGTTTTAGGAACTTCGAGGGTTACTTTGTAGTAGGTTTGGCTTGGGTCGATTTCAAAAAATATTCTTCCGTTCAGAACTTTCATACGGCTTGCGATATTCTTAAGGCCAAGCCCCTGGGCGCTGTGATTGAGTTTATCGAACTCAGACTGTACAATTCCCTTTCCGTCATGATGCAGACGCAGGTATAAGTTATTTCCGTTGGAGTTTTGTGTGAGGTGTATAAATCCTGCATTACTATGCTTGATGATATTGTTAACCAGTTCCTGAACGATTCTGAAAATAAGCAACTCCTGTTCTACTTTCAGGCGCTCCCTGTAATCATGAAAACGGGCGCTTGCGTTCAAAGTGCCACTTCCGCTGATCTTCTGGAAAAGATCGTTTGTAGCGCTCTCCAGTCCGAAATTTTTAAGCGTCGGAGGCATCAGGCTATGGCTGATGTTACGGATCAGCATGATGGCATCATCAATTATCTGCTTGGCACTGAATATACTTTGTAGCTGCTGGGCTTTCTCCTGGTTTACGAGGTTTTCATTCAGGTATAAACGGGCTGTTGCCAATAATGGGCCGGCG
This sequence comes from Bacteroidota bacterium, assembly GCA_018268185.1. GTDB lineage: Bacteria > Bacteroidota > Bacteroidia > Chitinophagales > Chitinophagaceae > Ferruginibacter. The sequence goes on along the minus strand of JAFDXA010000251.1, from coordinate 2,539 downwards.
TCATCATGAAGATCTGCAGCAATGCGTTGACGCTCTTCTTCCTGGAATTTAATAGATGCATTGAGGAGTATCTGTTGTTTTTCGGCCTCCAGTTTCTTCATCTGCATCTGGTAACGGATAACCTTGCGCTGGTGGAATATCACAAATACAATGATGCCGATAGCAAGTATGAGCATGCCTATTGATCCAATAAGCATAAGCATACCATTTGAGCTATCCTGCACCTGTAAAAAAAACATGCTTGACTTTAATTTATGTTTTTGCCTGAAAAATCATCCAAATCAAGATTTGCAGGTATAGAAAACTCCTCTTCTTGATTTTCAGGGACTTCATTTGCAAAAAACGCTGAACTTAAAATTATATTTTTCGAGATTGTTACTATGACATAAATACTTCTCATCTGGTTTTTAAGATTCGGGTCATTTGATGTCTTTTTAAATAGTAAAAAGAAAAAATTTCCAGTAAAATACAAAAAGAGTCCTACTGAAATCCAAAAAGTAATGCTTTGATATAATGGATATGATACTACAGTTTGCATTCTTTCGTAAAAGAAATAAATTATTAGTATCATAAAAACTAAAAATTCAAAAATTAATGAATTGATTAACAGAGAATTAATTTTAGTTGTAGCAAATTCGTACGCAAAAAACAAAGAGAAAGGAACAATTAGTATTAAAGTAAGCTGCTTGAGATATTTGTTTTTATATAACTGATTAAAAAAAATCGAAAATAGGCAGTATTCGAATAAAATATAAGCCTTTATTGTCAATTGTCTGGCAATATCTGAATATATAGCATAAATAGATATCAGGCTTAATATAGAAAAAGTTGCTAAGAAAATCGCATAAATAAAAAAAACCTTTAGCCCTTTGCTATTAATTTTCTTTCGAAATATTAGACAAAAGAGTAAAGGTAGAGTTTCTGAGAATAAGGTAATATTTAATATTGAATTGTGAATGAGTTAGTTTTTTTCAAAATTAGACAACTCATTTTCAATATCAAAATTTACTTAGTCATTACAAAACAGAGAAATTCCGTCAAGTAGCATAAAAAAAATTTAGTGGTTTACGATTAATTGAAGTGCTAACTTCGAAATTTCTTCCTCCCCGCACAAGGGCTGATCAATCATTCGTATTTATACGCACCATCATAAATACCTATTAATAAGTTGTTTATGGGCCGTAAATCTTCAGAAGCAGCAAAAAAATTAAGGTAAATATACGAGTTTATGATAGTAAAATTACTATCGAGATAACTCGTAGCTTTACCAAGGGATTTATCAAACTTATAAGTATCCAGAAAGGGAAGCTATTTCAGGAACAATCAAAACGGAGAAAATTAAAGCCGTTAGTTTTCATTTTCCTGGTTTTTGTTAACAATGATACTCTACAATCTCCTTACGCCAGGCATAGATTAAATTATTTATAAATCAACAAATTGCACACTATTACTACTTTATTTGACAGGAATCAGAGAATCCAGGCCTTAATAAAATTGAGGCTTTGAAAAAAAGAAAGAATAGTAATATTCCCTGGACAGCACGTAACTATACTTAATTGACCGTTCGTATATTTACGCATTCATAAAATATTTAAACATTGATAATCAACAATTTATTTTCAACTACACGGCAATTTTCTTAGTAAATCTGCGTTTTTTCAGTTGAAAAATGTAACTTGACATTTGTAAAACCAATACCAATAATTAACTAATGTCTACCGAGAACCAAATCAAGATCGCTATTGCCGACGATCACAAGATCTTCAGAGACGGTATTAAAATGGCCCTCGCCGGTAAATCCAACCTTAAGATGCTTTGGGAAGCAGAAGACGGCAAGGATATGATGCACAAGATCGCAATCAAAAAGCCGGATGTGTTATTAATGGATATCAGGATGCCGGAGATCGATGGCATTAATGCCATCCAGATGATCAGGAAAGAATTTGAAGAGATCAAGATCATTGTACTCACCATGTATGATGATCAGCAAATGATCAGCAAAATGATGGAAATGGGCGCCAATGCATACCTCACCAAAACTACTGACCCGGAAGAGATTTACGAAGCGATACTCACCTGCATGAATGACGATTTTTATTTCAACGAGCTGGTGAACCGGGCTGTAATGGGAAAACTCATGCAGAAAAAGAATGTGCGTCAGCACTATGGAACAAATACCCCGGTTCAGTTTAATGAAAAAGAGATCAAGATCCTCCAGTTACTGGCTGAAGACAAGACCACGGAAGAAATATCCAAAGTTATATTCCTGAGCCCCCGTACCATCGAAACGATCAGGCAAAATATGAAAACCAAGGTAAATGCTAAAACGATCGGTGGATTGATCATGTATGGAATGCGAAATAAATTGATTGAGTAGTATACAGGTTATTGATCATCAGTTCTACCGAACAGGTATATTTTACATAGGATTTCAGACTTCTTTACACCTTATTAAAATCTCACAATGCCGTTCTTAATGGCATAAATGGCCAGCCCTACCCTGCTGCGCACATCAAGTTTTTCAAAGAGGCTGTCGCGA
>JAFDXA010000250.1 GCA_018268185.1 Bacteroidota bacterium | reverse complement strand
GTAAAGGAGATCGATAAGGCAGCGCTCACGGCTTTGCAGCAATACGACTGGACGGGCAATATCCGTGAACTAAGAAACGTGGTGGAAAGATTGATCATCCTCTCCGGTAAAACAATCAGCAGCGATGATGTTTCGAGTTATGTATTACCAAGGAGATAACTGAAATGTATTTCGATCATGGAATTAATTGATCCGTCAGAGAAGATCCTGGAGCTGGCATTGCTCCTGGTGATCATGGCCTTCATCTTATTTTAATAAAATTTGTTAAATGTAACCGATCCCCACCGGCTTTTGATTTATATAAATCCTTATTTAGATATTAGAATCTTACTTTTGCCACGATTAAAAATTATTATATGAGTATAGGCTGGATCATTTTCATCATAGGCGCCATTGGTTGGCATGTGGGCTTGTATGGTATGTTCAGGAAGGCAGGCATCGCTCCCTGGAAAGCCCTGGTGCCATTGTACAATACCTGGTGCATGGTTGAGAAAATGAAACTGAACAAGGGTTGGTTTTTCTTTCAACTGATACCGGTGGCCGGGCAGTTCGTTACCATCTGGATCACCATCAAATTTGTGGAGCATTTCGGCAGGTTCGGTTTCCTGCATCATGCGGCCACGGTTTTATTTCCATTTATTTATTTTCCTTATCTCGGCTTTTCTGCCAATGAAAGATATGCCGGTGAAGTTGTTGTAAGCAATTATAAAAAATCTGCAGCCCGGGAATGGATCGATGCGGCTTTTTTTGCAATTGTAGCCGCTACCATTATCAGAACTTTCGTGTTCGAAGCATATACCATCCCAACACCGTCCATGGAAAAAACATTGCTGGTAAATGATTTTCTTTTCGTGAGCAAATTCAGTTATGGCCCACGCATTCCGAATACACCGATCGCCATGCCTTTCGTTCATCATACCATGCCGGTTACCAATACGAAGTCTTATGTTGAATGGATACACATCCCTTACACAAGATGGTTTGCCAGCCCGGTTAAAAGGAATGATGTAGTGGTATTTAACTTCCCGGTGAACGATACGCTCATCAATGATGAAGAGAATTTCGGCAGCAGGGTTACTTATTACGAAGCGGTAAGGCAACTTGGCCGCGACCAGGTATGGGATACTTATGGAAACATTATTATCACCCGGCCGGTGGACAAGCGTGAGAATTTCATCAAACGTTGTGTAGCTGTTGGAGGCGATGTATTACAGGTTGTAAATGGCCAGGTGCTCATCAATGGGAAACCGCAGGAAGTATTTCCTGAATCACAGCGCTACTACAAACTGCAGGTTCCGCAGGGAGAATATCTTGATGGAGAAAAGCTGAATGAATTCGGAATACGGATACATGAAGGAGATAATATCGGTGATGTGAGACAAACGGGCATCCCCAATACTTATCTTGTGAACATCACCAATGCGCAGAAGAAAAACCTGAAACTGCCTGCGGGTTATGTTTTATCAGATTATATTATGCAACCCGATAACCAGTTGTTCCCTTACTACGATTCTGCGTCACATTGGTCGGCCGATAATTACGGGCCGCTCACGATTCCTAAAAAGGGTTCAACAATTGAACTTACGCCTGATAACATTATCCGTTACCAGCGTTGCATACAGGTGTATGAAGAAAATAAATTTGAAGTGAAAGGCGGACAGGTATTCATCAATGATAAGCCTGCAACAAGTTATACTTTCAAGATGGATTATTTCTGGATGATGGGAGATAACCGTCACAATTCATTAGACAGTCGGTATTGGGGATTTGTACCCGAAGATCATGTGGTAGGAAAAGCCTCCCTGATATGGTTCAGTTGGGAAAAAGGACCACGCTGGAAACGCCTCTTCAATTCAATAAAATAAATAGGCGGTTTCTCAAATAAATCGTATTTTCATTTTTGTTCATCCTCTCTACAGCAATGCAGGGAGGATTTTTTATCGAAATGTTTGTTATGCAAAAAGAAGAATACCGCTTTGGGTTTGATGTTTACAACAGTTCAGATGACCTGGCTCCAGCCGACAGGCAATTGTTGGAAACAGCCCGTGATATTACCCAAAAAGCATATGCCCCTTACAGCAATTTTCTGGTAGGCGCCGCAGCGCAGCTTAATAATGGACAGGTAATCACAGGAACCAACCAGGAGAACGCTTCCTACCCGGTAGGTATCTGTGCCGAGCGGGTATTGCTTTCTTCGGCTTCTATGATCCATACCAATGTGCCTATTCAGACTATGGCCATCGCCTATCATAACCTCAACGGCGATAGCAGCAAGCCAGTTTCTCCCTGTGGCATGTGCCGTCAGTATATTTCAGAATATGAGGAAAGAATGAAACAACCAATCAGGCTTATACTGAGTGGAATGACAGGCAAGGTATATGTGATAGAAAAAGCAAGCCAGTTGTTGCCGCTTTCTTTCGGAAGCGAAGACCTTAAATGACCGGGTAGTTTATTCAGATCACAACATCATATCCATACTCATAAACACTTACAGCATGAGAACCCGCTTATTGCCAGCCATTGCCATTGCGTTCATAAGCCTTGCAACGAGCTGCAAAAAAGTTACAGAAGAAGACAACTGCAACAACATCAATAATAGCAGTATTACTGCAACTACGTCGGTAGAGATCGGCCAACCCATCAGCATCAACATACAGGAAGTAGGAGGATACCGGGTTTACTCCTGGATCGGCCCGGATAATTTCGATAGCCAGTATCCTGAAAATTCCATCAGCTACGCCGAACTGAAACACGAGGGCTGGTATTATGTTCACATCGCATCGCTGGAAGGGGATTGTGAAAAATCAGACAGTGTATACATAGATGTAAAACTGAACCAGGGAAATCCTTCCTGTACCGTTGCCAACAATACAACAACTTTTAATAACCTGCCCGACGACAGTTACAACAGCGTACAAAAAATGATTGAATCTTCGCTTTCATTGAAAGTACTGGAAGCAAGCGGACCGCTTGGAGCGAACATGACGGTTTATTTTCATCCGAACTGGCGTACAAAAGAACCTGAAGATGGCATTTATACAACCATTAATACACCTCTGTTCGACCAGATTGACAATAACTACAACAAGGTTTTCATTACCACCACCAAACAAAGTATTTACTGGGCATGCTGGGAAAACCAAACAGTTTATGTGAGCCATGTTGCCGGTAAATTGCAGGTACGTTTCTGCAACTTCAACATGGGCGGATCGAATGGATCATCCGGATTTACTACTGTTACCTCAGGTAATATTGTTGAACAATAAAAACAATGATCATTTCTGATAACTGATGCGGTAAATAACACCGGCATAATCATCACTCACCAGGAGTGAGCCATCTGTGGTAACTTCCACATCAACAGGTCTGCCCAATACTTTTCCGCCGGGCTGCAACCAGCCTTCAGCAAAATTTGAATAAGAAAGCGCCTTACCGGTGCTGTCAAGCTTTACGAGTGTTACCCGGTAACCGATCGGTTCACTCCGGTTCCAACTGCCGTGTTCAGCAATAAATACCTGGTTGCTGTATTCTTTTGGAAAAGCATTGCCAGTATAGAAACGCATGCCGAGTGCGGCTACGTGCGGGCCGAGTTTTTGAACAGGTGGCGTGTAATCACTACAGTTTTTATTCTTGCCGAATTCCGGATCAGGGGTATCGCCCTGGTGACAATAAGGAAAACCAAAGTGCATTCCGGTTTGTGGAGCCGTATTCAATTCATCGGAAGGAATATCATTGCCAAGATTATCCCGGCCGTTGTCTGTAAACCAGAGTTGTTTTGTGATCGGGTGCCAGGCAAAGCCAACACTGTTGCGGATGCCTTTTGCATAGATCTCCATGCCTGAACCATCAGGATTCATCCTCGTGATAGTAGCATAAACCGGGTTTTCCTTTTCGCAAACATTGCAGGGCGCACCAACCGGAACATAAAGTTTATTATCCGGGCCGAAAGCAATGAATTTCCAGCCATGATGAGCATCTGTTGGGAACCTGTCGTATACCACAATTGGTTTGGGAGGATCAGATAACCTGCTTTCAATGGAGTCCAGTCTTACAATAGACGAAACTGTAGCAATATACAGCGAACCATTTTTAAAAGCCACGCCATTCGGTGTTCTTAAACCGGATGCGATCGTATAAACTTTATCAGCAGTTCCGTTTTTATCCTCGTCTGCAACTGCATAAACTTTGTCTCCTTCCCGGTTTCCCACAAACAATATCCCGGAGGGAGACAGGCTCATACTTCTCGCATTCGGTACTTCAGCATAAACATTGATGGAAAAACCCGGAGGTAATTTTATTTTATCGAGCGAGTACCTGTTGTTGAGGGCACTCGTATCGTGATCAACCGGGGCGGATGCCCCCGTGTTGCTATGATGCCCGCAGGAACTGGTGGCGGCATGAGATCCAAGCAATAACGCAGCAGCAATAAGCTTTTTTGAAAATGTACTCATAGGTATTCTTTTATGTTTGATCAGGCCTGTAGCCTCAAAGGTTTTAAATTGCCAATAAAATTCCTGTATTGACACTTCCATATTCTCATATCTTCATATATCCCCATCTTCACATTCCATCAAAAAAGTGTCTGAACCCCATTTGCATATTTCGCTTCGTGTTCGAGCAGCCATTGTTTTCTCCAGAGATCACCACCATAACCAACCAGGCTACCGTTACTACCGATGATGCGGTGACAGGGAACCACAATAGCAATACTGTTTTTTCCATTGGCAGTGCCCACAGCACGTATCGCTTTTACATCACCCAGGCGTTTGCTCAGATCGAGGTAACTTTCTGTTTTGCCAAACTTTACTTTTAATAAGGCTTCCCATACCTTTTGCTGAAATGCTGTTCCTTCCTGTGCCAACCTCAGATCAAATGCAAAAAGTTTACCGGAAAAATAGTCGTTCAGTTGTTGTACGCATGCTATTGTGATGTTTGAAACCGGCTTTTCATATACCAGGTCATCTTCATTCGTTCCGGCTGCGTTTTTTTGGGTATTTACAAAGTTCAATGATGTGATCGAGTCGCCTTCAGATCTTATGCGAAGTGCGCCAATCGGACTTTTATAGTAAATTAATTCCTGCATGACTGGCCAGTTGACCTTGTTTCTTTTTATTAGAATATGAAAATCAATGCATGTTTACCCATTTGAAAAAATCAGTCATTACCTCATACTTATGATTAATGGTTTTGCCCGAAGCAGTGGTTTCATTGAATGAATGATCTGTATTGGGTATCACGCTGAAGGTAAGGTTATTTTTTTTCAACCGGGCAAACTCAATGGGAACAATATAGGCTGTTTCAACAGGAGCGCTGTCGTCGTTGAATGCATGAACCTGGTATATGGGGATATCCAATTTTACCAGGTTAAATATGGGAGGCTCAGAAAATGATGCCCATCTTTTGTTGGAATAACCAGATTCAAAAACAGAGTCGGCAGGATTTTCAATGATCCGGTGCAGGGAACTGATAATCGAATTATTGTCTGCAATGATAGAATCCTGTACCAGTTTCTCACTCAGGAGGGCTTTCTGATTCATAATGATGAAATCATAAAAATCGGTGTAACCTCCGCCGCCTCCAATACCAAGGTGGGTTATTTTTTTATTAACGGCAGCCAGTTTTGCGGCCACATAAAACCCTTCAGAATAACCGAACACAACAGTTTTCTGTGGATTTTTCAGAACATGTCTCCGGAGGTAACCGATCGTTTTATCTGCCCGGTAAACTCTGTCTTCAAGAGAATTTAATTTCCAATATTTGGCAGGGACAGTATTTCTTTTCGACTTACCACAGAAACCAAAGCCGGGCTTGGCAACAATAACGAACAGGTAATTCGCAGGCAGGTAAGAAAAGTCAAAATCGGTGAGTGAATTAAACCAGTATGAGCTGTCATTTTCTTTGTGAAATGTGAAAATGTCTTCAGCATCGGATCCCGGGAGAGAGAGGAATAAATCTGTTGGGGTTGTTGCAGGGTGCTGGTACGTGTAAAATAAGATTGTGTCTGCCTTATCGTATATACGGTATTCCCGGAATCCAAAATCTGCTGCTACAGGAATATGGCCTGCCTTGAGTTTTTCTGTTGCCGGACCCAGGTTCAGCTTCTGACCTGATGCAACCATTCCCGCCAGGAACAGTGCAAGCATAATTATTGTTTTCATCAGCTATACTTTGTAAAACGGAATTCCCCGTGTACTTAAAATTACAAAATACTTTATAGCCATCTCTTTATATTTGCAGCGAATGAGTAATACCCGCTATAACGATATTGCTTTTTTTGAAAAAGCAATGGCTGCCGTTGCAGACCCATACAGGATGACTATCCTGCGTGAAATGCAACAGAAAGGTTCTATCCGTTGCTGTGATATGGTTTCACTCACGGGTTTATCTCAGCCAACCTGTTCGCATCATATTAAATTGCTGGCAGACAGCAACCTGATCGAGTGCCGCAAAGAAGGCAGGAACAATTATTTTACCATTAATAAGGAGAATTTCAAAAAACTGGGTACTTTCTTTGAGCAGTTTGCTGCCGGCTAACCGATCTTATCGCCGTTACCAACCTCATGGGTAGGTTGAAGCAGCACCACTTCATTTTTTTCATTGTACACTCCAAGCACCAGGCATTCGCTGAAGAAATTGGCAATTTGTTTTGGTGGAAAATTCACTATAGCAATAACCTGTTTTCCAATCAATGATGCCTTGTCGTAAAGAGCTGTTATCTGTGCTGAGGAATGCTTGATGCCAAGTGGTCCGAAATCAATCTTCAATTGGTAGGCGGGTTTCTTTGCTTTTGGAAAGTCTTCCACGGCAAGGATGGTTCCGGCACGGATGTCTAGTTTTTCAAAATCGTTCCAGGAGATCATGGGGTGTTGAAGGTTGAAGGTTGAAGGTTGAAGGTTGAAGGTTGAAGGTTGAAGGTTGAAACAATTTTTGGAAGCGCAAGTTCCTTCAAATCAGGCATAACACTGAACCTTAAAGTTTCAACTTAAAACCCGGAACGTTTAACTTTTTCAGCTATCCAGCATATTTGCCAGCGCCATTAACTCTTCCATCTTGTAAAAGTTACGGTCATTGTCGTAGCACTTGCTTAATTCTTCCAGCAGGAACTGGATGATGCGGATGTTGTTCATCGGCCTGAAATAGGAAGCAACCGGGGGAACCGAAAGTTTCCTGAAATAATTCTCAATGTCTTTATGAGAATACATTTGTCCATTGAGCGGATCTATGTAAAAGCTGATCTTCTCTGAAGCATGTCCTACGGGATTTAAAGCTTCGTATTGCTGATCGAAATAACCCAGTATGAACTGGCGTGGGATATTAATGGCTTTTACAGGTATGTCGAGCATCTCACAAAGAATGATCAGTATGATGCCATTGCTGAGCGGGTTGCCTTTTTTTGCTTCAAGCGTTTTATTGATCAGGAAAGGATCGGGGGTTTCGTAACTTACTTCAACACCTTTTTGTTTGAAATAATTATAGAATATGCTGTTTAGTACATTGATCTTTTCAATAGGAGTGAGGTAGTTGTTCAGTTCCAGCCACATATTCCTGCGCAGTTTTTCTACTTCCTGTTTGATCAGCGCCGGCTGCATATCGGGGTAATGGTATTTTGAAACCAGGATGGCGCCTTCAAGCAGGTTGGCATCGCCGTTCTTCCAGGCAGTGAATTCGGCAGTGAGGTCGCGTAAGTGCAGGCGGTGGATCAGTAACTCGATCCTTTCCTGTACATCGTGGTTGCTTTCGTTCTCCCACAGGTTCTCAAGATTGGGTATAATCTCTTTGCCCAATGAAATGATCTTATCACTTACCGTGTTGTACACATCCTCATCAGGATCATCAATGAGATGCAGCAATGCTGTTATTTCTTTATTTTCCTTCAAGGTGGTTCTTTTTTGGTTATGGATTCAATATCGCACTCGTGGATTAAAGAAGCATTGTTAAATTTTCCACAGGCGTTATTAACTTTTAACGAGGTGGCCCAGTTCTGCATCAAAGCTCAGGTGCTGCGTGAGTAATTTTTCAAACAGGAGTTTTTCTTCCTTGCTGAAGATCCGTTTCGGTAATATCAAACCCTGCAGTGAACTGGTGAAGAGAAAATAATGATCGCGGGATTCCTGTTTTTTTATAAAGGCAGCCCAATGATAAATGGCTTCTTTGAGTTCATCTTTGATCTGTATGCCGCTTTCGGAAACGGTGAGTGTTGATTCAGAAAAAAAAGAACTGTTGCTGGGGTCATTGGCTATTTTTTCGCCTGCCCTTACAGCATTAGAACGTACGCCAAAAAGAGAAAGTATGGAGGTGAGAAAAATAAAACCCAGTATTAACAAAATAAAATTGCTGTTGCGCTCAAAAATGCCGGTATAATAAAAGGCAGCCAGGAACAATACAATAGGAAGCGCCTGCTTCACATAATAGATGATACGCTTTTTACGGTTCTCAGGAGCATCCCACACCACGTAAGTATAAAAACTAACGTAATCTTCCTTTAATAATGAATACTTCAGCGATATCATTCCGCATTATAGTTACGCTTTTTTCTTCGTAGCGGTTTTCTTTGCTGCTGCTTTTTTTGGAGCTGCTTTCTTTGTTTTTTTATCAAAAGCCTTTGGATCCTGGGCTACGATCATTTTTTTGATCTCTTCCAGGTCTATTACTGCCAGTTCATCAGCCGTGTATTTTCCATTGGGGCCCGCTGTTAGTTTCATCATCTTTTTTCCAAAGCGGATGAATGGTCCCCAACGGCCGTTCTCAATAGATATCTTTTCCTCCGGCCATTGCCTGATAAAACGGTTTGCCTCTTTCTCGATCTTTTTTGCAATCAGTTCATCACAGTCTTTCTGCGTGAGGTTATCAAAATCATAAGCCCTTGGCACATTAATGAACATATCATTCCATTTGATGAATGGACCGAACCTGCCTTTTCCTTTCGTGATCGGTTTCTCATCATAAAAACCAATGGGGGCATCTTCGATCTGTTTGGCATGTATGATCTCCACAGCTCTTTTCAAATCTACTTCCATCAGGTCTTCTCCCTTGGGAATGGATATGAACTGTTCGCCAAATTTTACGTACGGGCCAAAGCGGCCAACGTTCACCGATACCTCCAGTCCTTCATATTCGCCTAGGGTTAAAGGCAACTTGAATAATTCCAGTGCCTCATCCAGAGAGATCGTTTCAATACTCTGGCTGGCCTTCAACTTGGCGAAGCGTGGTTTCTCTTCATCATTCTGGGCGCCCAGTTGCACCATCGGGCCATAGCGGCCCATACGTGCTATCACCGGCTTGCCGCTCACCGGGTCGGTGCCCAGTGCACGTTCGCCAACGGCACGTTCAGCCGTTTCAAGCGTATGTTCAACACCGGCATGAAATGGCGTGTAAAAATCCTTCACCATATTATTCCACACCAGCCTGCCATCAGCAATCTCATCGAAATCTTTTTCAATGTTGGCGGTAAAGGAATAATCCATCACCTGGTTAAAATGCTGGTTAAGGAAATCAGTTACCACAAGTCCGAGATCAGTAGGGAACAGCTTCGCTTTTTCAGCGCCGGTGTTTTCCTGTTCGGTTATTTTTTTGATTGAATCGTTCTCAAGTTTCAGTATCCTGAAATCACGCTTTACGGGTTCCTTGTCTTTTTTCTCTACGTAATTTCTTTTGATGATGGTAGAAATGGTAGGAGCATAGGTACTCGGCCTTCCGATCCCCAGTTCCTCCAGTTTCTTTACCAGCGAAGCTTCTGTATAACGGGCGGCATGCTTGGTGAATTTTTCAGTGGCGGTCATCTGGCGGAATTCCAGTTGCTGGCCAACCGTTAAATTTGGCAACCTGCTTTCTCCTTCGTTATCATTCTCATCATCATCGGTACTCTCCATATATACTTTCAGGAAGCCATCGAATTTGATCACTTCACCGGTGGCTGTCAGTTCTTCGCTGTTGGTACTGATGCCGATCTTAGCAGTTGTTTTCTCCAGTTCTGCATCACTCATCTGGCTGGCAATCGTACGTTTCCAGATAAGTTCATATAACCTGTTCAGTTCAGGATCACTCACAGAGCTGTTCTCCATGTAAGTAGGGCGAATGGCCTCATGCGCTTCCTGGGCGCTGTCGTTCTTTGTTCTGTATTTGCGAACCTGTATATAATTACCTCCGTAATTTTTCTGGATGGCATCTTTGATGTTCTCCATGGCCGTATCACTCAGGTTCACACTGTCGGTACGCATATAAGTGATCTTACCGCTTTCGTACAAACGCTGGGCAAGCAACATCGTCTTGCTTACTCCGTAACCGAGTTTGCGACTGGCTTCCTGCTGCAGGGTAGAAGTAGTGAAAGGTGCAGCCGGCGTACGTTTGCCCGGTCTCACCTGAACATCTTTCACCACGTATTCTGCGCCGATGCAACTTTGCAGGAATTTTTCTGCATCTTCTGCTTCACTGTAACGGTTGCCTTCTGCACGGAAAGGAACGGTTCTGTTATTCAGGTCGGTAGCCGCCAGCAAGGCATCTACTTTAAAACTGCTTACGGGAACGAACTGGTTTATTTCTCTCTCTTTTTCTGCGATCAGTTTCACGGCAACACTCTGAACCCTGCCTGCGCTCAATCCGCCCTGCTGACCGATCTTGCGCCACAGCACAGGGCTGAGTTCAAAACCTACGATCCTGTCGAGCACCCGTCGGGCCTGCTGGGCATTCACGAGGTTCATGTCGATGGTGCGTGGATTTTTTACGGCCTTTTCAATCGCCGGCTTAGTGATCTCGTGGAAAACAATGCGCTTGGTTGTTTTCGGATCAAGGTTCAGCACCTCGGCCAGGTGCCAGCTGATGCTTTCTCCTTCACGGTCCTCATCCGATGCCAGCCACACTTCCTCAGCTTTTTTGGCAAGAGCACGAAGGTCTTTAACCACTTTCTCTTTTTCCGCAGGAACAATGTATTTGGGCGTAAAATTTCTGTTGATGTCGATCCCCATATCATTCTTCTCCAGGTCGCGTATATGCCCATAGCAACTTTTTACCTCGAAATCCTTCCCGAGGATATTTTCTATGGTTTTGGCTTTCGCCGGGGACTCTACTATCAATAAGTTCTTTGCCATAATGCTTGTCAGATATTTCTTATGAAACCAGCCACAGTACCTTCTTTCAACATCGTTGTGTCACTCACTTGTACTGCATCACTTTATGCAGCTTTTCATGTCAGCGGCCCTGTTCCAGCACTGCAATATTAGGGTAAAATTGAAAAATCAAAATTTTACTTACATATATATATACGGTGAGAGCATTATAAAAATTGCATAATCCTGTCAATCACCGACTGGTCCCGGTATATTTTCCGGTGCCCCAATCTGCTTGTAATTACGAATTTTACATTGGGTAAGTTGTCAGTTTTTACAGCAAGTGCATCTGCAAGGGGAGTGATATCATCATCTTCATCATGAAACCACAATACCGAAGCTTTGATGCGCTGCATGGCTCTTCTTACAGAGAACCAGGCCGGGGGATGGCCTCCCTTTTCTTCCACGATCGCATCAAATTCCTGCCTGATCTTTTTGTTATTTATTCCGAGCATGGCGAATGCACCGTCAATGGCTGAGGTGGTTTCCGTGGCTGGCGCTATCAATACGATCTTTGTATCTGCATCATGTGACATGGTTTCCATAGCCAGGCTTATCGCCAGTCCGCCAAACGAATGTGCCAGGAAAGCATGAACAGGCCCGTACAGTTCAACCACTTTGCATATCACGGCGGCATAGTCAACAGCATTCACGGTTTTCCCTTCACTCTTGCCATGAGCAGGTGCATCAAAAGCCAGTACTTCATATTGCTTATCGATCAGCGGCTGAACATACATATCAAAATTCACCGTAGACGAAGAAAACCCGTGAAGCAACAATATTTTTTTCTGCTGCGGATGGTTGAAGCGGAAGCCGTGAATTCTTTTGTTATCAAGAACAAAGGAATGTTGTTCTGCATTTTCAAACAATGATTTGGGTTTGATAGTATTTTTACCAAGCGGGGTGCAGAATAACCTGAATGCCTCTTCGGCGGCTTTTTTAGTGCTCATCAATGCCAGTAAATTAATACGGGCTCGTATAATACCTATTGCCAGCTTTTGTTGTACTTTCATAAACAGTAAAGTTACTGTTTAAAAGAAACGAGTAAAACCCCGAATAATACCCCCAACCAGGTATCGTTTATATGGTATCAACCGGCAAGCCGGTAGATCCGTGTAAAACCCAAACAAACGAAAACAATGAATGTTGTACTTATCGGATCCGGTAATGTAGCCACTGTAATAGGAAGGCTCGTTACAAGGAACAATCACAAAGTGATCCAGGTGGTAAGCAGGAATATCGATCATGCCAAAATGCTTGCCAGCGAACTGAACGCCGCTTTCTCAGATTATAACGGGCAGTTGGATAAATCAGCCGACATCTATATCATCGCTGTTTCAGACATGGCTATTCATGAATGTGTGCAGCATTTTAACATTCACGACAAGATCGTGGTACATACCGCCGGATCTGTTTCAAAAGATGTACTTAAAAATACAGCTTACAATTACGGGGTGCTGTACCCGTTGCAGAGCCTGCGCAGGGAAATGCAGGAAATTCCGAACATACCTTTCCTCGTAGACGGAAACAACGAAGCTGTGTTGAAAGCGATTTATGATTTTGCAAAAACACTTTCTGCCAATGTGCAGGTAATGCACGACGATGACAGGTTGAAATTACATACAGCAGCAGTTATTGTGAGCAACTTCACCAATCACCTGTATGCCATTGCAGAGGATTTCTGTAACCGTGAGCATGTTGATTTCGGACTCTTAAAGCCGCTGATCCTGGAAACAGCATCCCGTATCAATGAGAAATCTCCTTCAGAAGTACAGACGGGCCCGGCTGTTAGAAAAGATATTCATACGCTGGATAAGCACCTGAAAATACTGGCCAATCATCCCAAGCTAAGAACCACTTATATGCGGTTAACGGATAGTATTATGAATCCTTGATGAATGTGAAAAGTAAAATTGAAAATGTTTAATGTAAAAGAGTCAGATTTATCTTACTACTTCTACATTTATAATTTCCCTTTTATAATGCTGTATTCTTAGTGATGTGGGAAAACAATATCGGTTAGTACTTTGTAAGGATCGGCGGGCTGGCCTTTGCTGTCGATAGGCTCACCGACATAAATTTCATAGGGCGCACCTGCAGCTTTCTTTTTATTGTCTTTAAGCCATTCTCTCAGGGCGCTATAACCTTCGTAAGTAAGTTCATAAGGTCCGTAAAAATGGGCTACCACGGCACTGTCGCCGCCTATATTTTTTACCATTACATTTTTAGGAAGCTTCGCAGGTTTCTTATTTACCGGGATGCCGGCTTCAAAAAAGAAAGGAGCGCTGCTGCTTTTGAACCAGGCCATCCGGGAACCGGTTTTGGTAAGTTTGTTCTTCTGGATTACCTCAGCCAGTACTTTACCATAAATATTGTTGAGCTTGATGCCGATGCGTTCACTGGAACGGGCACTGTCTTTCATGTACAATACGATCTGCGGAACAGCAATGGTATCAGTGATATTGATGATCGGTGGTCTTTTCTTTTCCTGTGAGGCAGTTTCTTTCTTTTTGGAACTGGTATCTACCTTGTAAATGATCTTTTCAGGTGTGATTTTCTTTTCATCGCTGGAGCCACTGCAACCGGTAACCCAGTAAGCCATATTCACCAACAGGAATACCCTGATTATTCTTTTTGCCAACAGCGGTTCAGGAAACATAATGGTTTGTTTAAGGCAATGCTTATTACAGTGCCAAAGTAAGCACTTTGCATCAAATAAGGGATAATCGTGCCAAAAAAAGTACAAAATTGAACCGGGCCTGGTTCATGCCTGAATTTCGGTCACGAGCGTACGTAGCAGCAGTGAAATTCAGATTTTCCCCAATTGGTAATTTCATGTAGGTTTGCAATCCGAAATTTGCGGTATGTATACGATTACTTTTAAGTTTGAACAGAAGGGCTTGCAACCTGTAACGCTTTCAGGGGTAGAGGCAGATCAATCTTTGCTGGAAGTTGCCCTTAAGAATGACATCGAGCTTCATCATAATTGCGGTGGTGTATGTGCCTGCAGTACCTGTCACCTTTACGTAGAAACTGGCGAGTGTTACCTGGAAGAGCTGAGCGATAAGGAAGAGGATTTTATCGACAGGGCCGTTAGCCCGAAGTTGAACTCACGTCTTGGTTGCCAGTGTGTTTTGCAGAACGGCAGTGGTGAGGTTGTGGTAACGTTACCAGATCAGACACAGTTTTTAGGAGAATAAAATCAATTTGAAAATGTTTCAGTTGCTTCAATTTGGTGATTGATAGATTTTCAAATTTTCAAATTTTTAAATTATGAGCTTCGAACCACCCATTCACTGGAACGATTATGAAGACATCGCCATGAAACTCTACGAACGTTTCGGTGATTCATTTGGTGAACCACAGATATATCGTATCCGCTTTACCGACCTGCATAAATGGGTGCTTGAAATTCCCGGTTTTGCCGGTAAGCCCGAAGAAAGCAACGAAGGCCACCTGGAAATGATACAGAGTTCCTGGGTAT
>JAFDXA010000024.1 GCA_018268185.1 Bacteroidota bacterium | reverse complement strand
GACACTTAATTTTTCTTGTTCACAAATCAATTTCACTTCAAAGAAGTCGTCGGTAAATTAGTTGCAAATACTTTTCCAAAAGAGGCCTGATCATGGGTAAACGAGGTAGGACAACCTCCCTAAGAAGGTTGAAAATGAAGCCCCTAGGTTTTAGAAATTAATCAAAATCGGTTAAAAGCAATTCTGATGGAGTAGTTTCGAGGGCTTTGGCTAACTGAAGAATCGTGGTAAAAGTGATGTTTATAAGACCCTTTTCAATTTTAGAGATTTTGCTATGGTCAATCTCGCAGGCATACGACAGCTCCCGGAAGCTTAAGCCTTTGGCCTCCCGGAGTTTTTTGATGTTTAGTCCCAGCCTTTTCAGGTTGATTTTGTCGCTTTGCCTAATCATATAAGTGATTGGGCAGCAAGTTGACTTAACTGAATAGGATTATCGTGGCCTAATAAGACCACAAATGATCTTAGGTGAAATCTTAAGCCGGGCCAGAAAATAGTATAAAACTGAAGAAATCTACAAAAGGGATTCTGGAAGTATAATAATCTTTCGAGATAACTCGTACTTCGACCGGATAAACTAAAGATACTGCGGACCCTGGCTAGGACCTGTTTGATTTTATTATTCCGTTAGGGCTACTAATTTCTAATGTGGCTTCATTAAAAGGACTATTTGCATAGCAACGCTCAAAACGCTGTTAAATTCCTTAAATACTACCTTTGAGTGAATGAAACAAGTCATACTACATACATCTGCGGAACCATTGATCGCCTATTTTGAAAAGTCGTTTCAATTAACCGACGGGGAAAAAGAATTGGTGATGGCTAAGTTTCATTCACGCCTTTTTAGAAAGAAGCAATATGTTTTACAAGAAGGGAATATTTGTACGCACATGAACTTTGTTGTTCGTGGTTGTTTACGTTCATATAAAGTTGATGAAAGAGGCAACACGTACATCCTGCAATTTGCATCTGAAGATAATTGGATTAATGACTTAGGCAGTTTTCATAGCATGAAACCTACAGCACTTAATATTGATGCTCTCGAAGATACTGTGGTGCTACAAATAACCTATGATGATCTGATCTACCTTTACAAACATGTGCCAAAATTTAATCTAATTTTTAGGGTATTAGTAGAAAATGCTTATATCCGTTTACAGGAAAGGATATTACAAAACATCAGTTCAACAGCAGAAGAACGATACCTTTCATTCCTTGAACTATACCCACATTTGTCAAATCGCCTTTCACAAGTACAGATCGCAGCATTTTTAGGTGTAACACCTGAGTTTTTAAGCAAGCTCCGTAACATACGCACCAAAACTTCTAAAGCACAAAAACCTTAATCTACATTAAGACTATTTCTTAATCAAGTCCATTGGAGCAAGCTGCCCCAATTAGTGAGCTTTGCATTACAAATTAATCATGTAATCAAAAAAAAAAATAGTTATGACACAGAAATCATCAGTAGCAGTAATCGGTTTAGGAAGCATCGGTACTGTAGTAGCAACCAACCTCATAAAAGGAAATCGTTCTGTAATTATTGCCGACAGGACATTTGAAAAGGCAAATAAACTTGCTCAACAATTAGGTAGCCAGGCAAAAGCTGCAACCGTTGGGGATGCTTTGAAAGAAGCTGAAATAATTGTGTTAACCGTATGGTTTAATACGATCAAAGAATTTTTTACAACGTATGCAACTGAGTTAGCAGGAAAGATTATTGTGGATCCTTCAAACCCCATAGCGCCAGATGAAAAGGGCGGCTTTGTAAAAATTATAGGAAAAGACGAATCTGCCGGTCAGATACTTGCATCATTGCTGCCAAAGGGTGCAAAGCTAGCAAAAGCATTGGGTACGTTGGGCGCATCTACGCTTGAAAAAGCAGCCTTTCAACAACCGGAAAAAGCCGTAGAATTTTATGCAACAGATGATACCAGCATCAATGGGCAAATTGAAGACCTTATAAGTGACAATGGTTTTGAACCGGTACGTATTGGTAGTCTTGACCAATGTATCCGCATTGAAGTTTTTGGTGACCTGCACGAATTTGGTGCATTAGGTAAAACAGTTACCCTGGCCGAAGTAAAAAAAGTGGCGGAGCCGGCGTAAATATTAATTGTATAAAAATTAAAAGAAACATGAAAAAGTTATTAGCAACAAATCCAGAAAATACTACAGCATTATTAGCAAGACTTGCATTAGGCATTGTAGTATTTCCGCACGGTGCACAAAAATTACTGGGTTGGTTCGGCGGTTACGGCTTTAATGGGTCAATGGGTTTTCTTACAGGTACAGCAGGCTTACCACACATTATAGCATTGCTTGTTATCCTGATCGAATTCTTTGGTGCATTGTTCCTAATTGCGGGATTTGCTACAAGGTTGGCAGCAATAGGGATACTTGGCAACTTTATTGGCGTAGTTGTAACATCCAATTTACACAATGGATTTTTTATGAACTGGTATGCACAGGCAAACAAAGGAGAAGGCCTGGAATACTTCATTCTTTTATTCGGATTAACAATTATATCGCTAATTGCAGGCGGAGGTAGGGCCAGCGCAGATGCAGCCATTACAAAAGGCCTGCAAATTCGTTACAGACCTTCTAAGACAGTCATTGCATAAGACAAAAAATTAAATAATAATAAAAAACAGAAACATGAAAAGATTATCAACTATTGCCTTCAGTTTAATCATCTCCTTAGGCATTCTTCAAAGTTGTCAAACATCAACAACCCCGGTTGCAAGCTCAACAGACAATGTAGACAGCCTGAAAAAAATAATACTTGAATTAGCTGCTTCAAATGACACTATCTCAAGTCATCTCAAAACCTTTGATGCATTGGATTTTGATATATTCAGCAATCAGCAATGGGATAGGTTTAAAGAAAGCCATGCACAAAACATCAAAGTATTCTGGCCTGATGGTCATGTCACAGAGGGTCTGGCTACACACTTGGAAGACATGAAAAAATTATTTGTTCATGCACCGGATACCAGGATTAAAGAGCATCCTATAAAATTTGGTTCTGGTAATTACACACTGGTCACCGGGGTATTTGAAGGTACGTTCACCAAACCTATGCCTATCGGAAATGGTAAATTCATTCAGCCAACAGGCAAGGCTTTTAAATTGCCGATGGCTACAGTTGGAATATGGAAAGATGGAGTGATGACAGAAGAACATCTGTTCTGGGATAATCAAACTTATGCTAAACAAATTGGATTATTATAAACAGGAACAACAGGGAAGTGAAAATAATTACTTCCCTGCTGTTTCATAAATGTATTTATCCGTTTAAATGAAAATGCATTTATACAAAATGTACTTAAATGGAAAGAAAGAATTTCATAAAATCAATAGTAACAGGAGCAGCAGCCATGACAACACTTTCGGCATTTAAAAGTTTTACAGATCATTTGCAGCAGCAGGAACAGCTGATGCCTGTTTTATTTGTAGGCCATGGTTCGCCGATGAATGGCATAGAAGATACGGAATTCAGCCGTAGATGGACAAAGATGGCGACGGAAATTCCAGTGCCAAAAGCAGTATTAGTTATATCAGCACACTGGTTTGCTAACGGAACAAAAATTACTGCAATGGATTTCCCAAAAACTATCCATGATTTCGGAGGTTTCCCAAAAGAACTTTTTGAAGTGCAGTATCCAGCACCCGGTAACCCGATTTTAGCAAAAGAAACTACAGAGTTGCTCCATTCGGCAAAGGTGGAATTAGACCACGATTGGGGATTAGATCACGGAACCTGGACGATTGTCAGGCACATGTATCCGGAAGCAAAAATCCCAGTGTTACAAATAAGCATTGATTATACAAAAGGTCCTCAATACCACTATGATTTAGCAAAAGAATTGTATGCTTTGAGAAAAAAAGGTGTGTTAATAATAGGGAGCGGCAACATGGTACATAATCTTAGAATGGTTGCATGGGATAAGATTAATGAGAAGGAGTATGGATATGACTGGGCCAAAAAAATAAATGAAAAATTCAAATCTTTAATAATGGATGGTGACCACAATCCCTTGATTAACTACAGTACGTTAGGCAAAGAGGCTTTATTGGCTATTCCAACGCCAGAGCACTACCTGCCGTTAATGTATACTTTGGGCGTGAAAGGAAGTAATGAAAATATTTCATTTTTTAACGACAAGGCAGTGGGTGGTTCGCTTACAATGACATCAGTAAAGTTTGGATAATGAAAACAGGAATACCCTTTTTTTTAATTCTGCTTATTCCTTTCACTTTTTATTTCACAAATGATATTAAAATGATAGATAAAACTATAACAGAGACAGAGGACACCGTTTCAGATAGCATGGCACTATACTATCTTATCCGGGAACCGAAAATAAAATCAGATAGGAAAAAAGCGATCATACTCCTGCACGGGGTAGGTAGTAACGAGAATGATTTATTCAGTCTTGCAGACAAATTACCAAGAGATATGTATGTTATTGCACCACGGGGCCAGTTTGCATTAGGTACTGGCAGATATGCATGGTTCAATGTTGATTTCTCTACCGGCAAACCGGTTTATGATAAAATACAGGAATTATCCAGCCGGCAGCAGATAACAAAATTTATTGGCCAGGTAAAAGATAAATATAAAGCAGAAGAAGTTTACCTGGGCGGCTTTAGCCAGGGTGGAATAATGAGCTACAGTATTGGGCTTACGCATCCAAAATTGGTAAAAGCAATCTTCTCACTGAGCGGCAGATTATTGGTTGAAATAAGGCCTTCTATTTCAAAAAATACAGATCTGGAAGGCTTGCAGGTTTTCGTAGCTCATGGATTACAGGATAACACACTTTCAATTGACTATGCTCGTGATGCAAAAGAATATCTGAAGAGTTTACAGGTTCAGCTAAACTATCATGAATATAACATGGGCCATCAGGTTACTGAGAGTGTCATAAAAGATCTGAATGACTGGTTGGATAATCAGTAATTCGCTCTGTTCATATTTAGAAAATGAGGTAAGAATTAGATTAACAACACTACACAACAATTAATAAACACCAAACTCAATCCAATGCAAAAAATAAAGAAACGTGTTACTATTATTTCTTTTCTGATTGTCATCTTAGTAAGCAATTCATTTTTGTCAATGGCCCAACAGGCAAAAGAAGTTATTGCTTTGCCACAAAACAATAAATTATACATAGACGCAACTACAGGCAGAAACAGTAATAGCGGTGAGCAGGACAGTCCATTACAAACACTAAACGAAGCAGCAAACAGGATCAACGCTGCTAAAGGCACAGGTGCAATTACAATTTATTTATCAAAGGGCCTTTATATTTTGTCTGAAACTGCCGCTTTCAATCCACTGAACTGGGAATTTACAAAAGAAAATCGTTTAACAATAAGAGCAGAAGTATTACCAGGCGAATCAAATTGGTCTCCGGCAGATATGCCAATACTGCTTTCCTCCATGCCATTCTCGGTAGAAAAAAATGATAAGGGAGAACCAACAGGCGGCCAAAACTTCGGCATAATGATACAAAACAGCCATGTGTCAATACTGGGTCTAAGAGTAATGGGCGAACCGGTTCATGAAAACCCATCAAAAGGTATATTGATCAGGAACTATCCTATAATATGGGAAGGAAAAGGTCTGGAAGATTTGCATGTATCTCAGTGTTTATTCATTGGTAATAAATATGCAATTCCCAATCACCTTGCCATATTATCAAATGGAAAAAATCTGGAAGTTGATCACTGCCTGTTTTATGGCATTAAAGATGCGGTCGTAATGTGGAATAGTCCTGCAACAAACTCATCTTTCCATCATAACATTATTGCAGATACCTACGGTGCAGTGGTGTGGACATGGTCTGCTGCAGAAGATTTTAAATTTTACAACAACGTAGTCAGCAATGCTAATGTATTGTGGGTATTAAACAAAGATGGGAAGTTATCCTATAGCATTAATAACTCTGTAATTGTTGGATACAATGACTTTGTAAACAAAGGTGGCGGTCCACAGGGATTTGGAGAAAAAGCTAACCCTGCAAAACTAAAGCTTGGAAAAGATGTAGTGCTAAAAAGTAAAGGCAAATTGGAAATCATAGAAGATCAAACAAACAAATTATTTCTTCATATAAAGCCGGGTACATTAGGCGCCAACCTTGGAGCTGGCCTTTTCTTAAAATAAAATATTACTTGTTTTAATTCCATTTGGATTCTAAATACTTAACAAAAAATGAAAACATTACTGTCAGTATTTTTTACTTGTTGTATCTATGTTACCTATAGCCAACAACAGTATACAAAGCCATTACGTCATTTCATGCAGATGACAACACCATCCTCAAAGGAAACACAATACGGTAATAATCCGAAAGCAGGTCATTATGTAAAGGCTGACGATGCTAAAATTTACTATGAAGTGTATGGCAAAGGAAAACCCATAGTCATATTGCATGGGGGAATCTTCGGTTCTACATATGAAATGTATCGGTTCATCGACAGCCTGAAAAAAACCAATCTTGTAATTGCTGTATCCACACGGGGTCATGGTAAGTCAGCACTGGGGAACAAGCCAATTACTTTGGAACAAAAGGCAAATGATGTGGTTGCTGCAATTAATGCAGTAACCAAAGACAGCGTAATTATCCTGGGCTTTAGCGATGGCGCTTATGCTGGTTACAAAATAGCCAGCATGTATCCTGCAAGGGTGAAGAAATTAGTAGCGATTGGTGCAACTGAATTGTCGCCTGGTCTCCGTAATTTTAAATTTGATGTTAAACAGGCGCTTGCACTTGACAGCGTTTATTGGAAGCAGCAAAATAAGTTGACACCAGAACCGGAACGCCTACAAGAAATGTTTACTCAACTTGGAAATATGTATAACGGGTTAACACTTGATAGTTCATTTTTTCAAATGATACAGTGCCCAACTTTAGTGATGGCTGGAGAAAAAGATTTACAGAATCCTCCAGCAAGAGTATTGTCTACAGCCAAAATGATTTCTAGTCATCAAATAGGTATTATACCCAATACAGGCCATGGCGTTTTTCTTGAAAATTTTGATGCCGTTTGGGCATGTATTATCCCATTTCTAAAAAAATAACTTTCTACAAAAATCAAATGAAAAAACTTACACTTTGCAGTTTACTAATTACATTATTTCAAGTAACAGTAACTGCACAAGAATTTGTATCGCCTACGCAACCGGTAGAGAAGGGTAAAGCACCAGGGGTAAAAGTAAAACTGTTAAGTACCTCAGGAAAAACTAAAACTTACGTTTTAATATTTTCTCCTGGAGATGAGGTGAGATCTGGTTTAAATGCATTCGCAGAAAAATACAATGTAAAGAGTGCTCATTTTACAGCTGTTGGCGACGTTTTCTACGGTAAAGCAGGCTTCTTTGACTATGAACGAAAAATGTTTAGGGTAATACCGATTGACACTTCAGAAATTGCTTCTTTTATTGGCAATATTGCAGTGTTTAATGGAAAGCCTGTTGCCCACACTCATATAAGCGTAGCTTTAAAGGATGGTTCGGTAAAAGGTGGTCATCTGCTTGAATTATATGTAGGTCCAACTTTGGAAGTATTTATTACAGTTGAACCAACGGGTTTATATAAAAAGATAGATAAGAAATATGATGCAGGCATTATCGACCCATCATTAGAAAACTAACTTTAAAATAAAACAACGTGAAAAATCATTTATTACTTATTGCTGCTTGCATATTTACTGTATTAAATACTTCGTATTCACAAACAGTCAAACTTGACAAAAACCATATTGAGTTAAGTAAGGTATCTGCATCAATAGAAAAGTTATCTGGAAAGCAAGCAATAAAAGTAATTAAGGATTCAAGCATAAAAGAATTTGATGAACCAACCTTTGTAAGAATTAAAGGAGTAGATTTTAAAAATGGAATTATTGAGGTAAAAGTATTGAGCCGCTTATTAAAAAATGCACCAGAATTTGCAAGGGGATTTATTGGTGTGGCATTTCGTATAAATGATAGCAACACAAGGTATGAAAGCATTTATTTGCGTCCTGTAAATGCAAGAGTTGATGACCAGGTACGAAGAAATCATTCGATTCAATACTATTCTTATCCTGATTATAAATTTGACCGCCTTAGAAAAGAATCACCAAAGCGGTATGAAACTTATGCGGATATGGAAATGAACAAATGGATTACAATGAGGACTGTAGTAAAGGATGCGCAGGCAAAGCTTTATCTAAACAATAATACACAGCCATCCTTAATTGTAAATGATTTAAAGCATGGAGGAAATGTATCTGGCGGTATAGCTCTTTGGGTAGAGGAAGGAACAGAAGGTTACTTCGCTGACTTGAAAATATTTACAATCGATTAAGCTTTTGCCGAT
>JAFDXA010000249.1 GCA_018268185.1 Bacteroidota bacterium | reverse complement strand
GATGTGTGCATCATGTTCCTGGCTCCATTTGGTGAATTTTTCCATAGCGGTAGCTTCATCCAACAGGCCGAGGCTAACTCCACGCAAAAGGTGTTTCAGGTACAGCACTCCTTTGAAAGAAAGGATGCGGCGAACAGTATCGGTGGGTTGAGCACCTTTCTGCAGCCAATCCAATGCTTTCTGACGATCGATCTGGATAGTAGCCGGAACGGTCAGTGGATTGTAAGAACCTAACTTTTGAATGAATTTTCCATCGCGTGGGCTGCGGGCATCCGCAATTACGATGAAATAAAATGGCCTCTTCTTGGAACCATGGCGTTGCAATCTCATTTTAACAGCCATAAAAAATAGAAATTTTCTTGGTTGTGAATAATAGGGTTTAATCCCCCTTAAAAAAGGGTTAGCGAAGATAGGAATAGCAGCCTAATATTCAAAATAAATTATTGGTTATAGTTACTTTATCTCTTTCCCAAGCCCATTCCGGGCATACGCCCCATCGGCATCTTATTCATCATTTTCATCATGTTTTTCATCTGGTCGAACTGTTTCAGGAACTGGTTCACCTCATTGATATCCTTGCCGCTTCCTTTGGCGATCCGCTCTTTACGGCTGGGGGTCATGATATCGGGGTTCCTTCTTTCCTCCATCGTCATGGAATTGATCATGGCTTCGATGCCTTTAAAAGCATTGTCATTGATATCTATATCCTTGATCTGCTTGCCAACACCGGGAATCATCCCCATCAGGTCTTTGAGGTTACCCATTTTTTTGATCTGCTGCAACTGGGTTTTAAAATCCTCAAAATCAAACTGGTTCTTCCTGATCTTCTTTTCCAGTTTGGCTGCTGCTGCTTCATCAAACTGTTCCTGGGCCTTTTCAACAAGGCTCACGATATCACCCATGCCGAGGATACGCTGCGCCATCCTGTCGGGATAAAACACATCCAGGGTATCCATCTTCTCGCCACTGCTGCTGAATTTGATGGGCTTATTTACTGTGTACTTAATGGATAAGGCCGCACCACCACGGGTATCACCATCCAGTTTGGTAAGTACCACACCGGTAAAATCCAGTCGCTCATTGAACGCAGCCGCTGTATTCACAGCATCCTGGCCGGTCATACTATCCACAACAAATAATATTTCCTGCGGATTTACTGCTGATTTGATATTGGCAACTTCGTTCATCATCGCTTCATCCACTGCCAGGCGACCTGCAGTATCGATGATGATCACATTCTTATTTTTCGCCTTTGCCTCTTTGATGGCATTCTGGGCAATGGCAACGGCATCCTTGTTTTCACGCTCGCTGAAAACATCCACCCCGATCTGCTTTCCCAGCACTTCCAGCTGATCGATCGCCGCAGGCCTGTAAATATCTCCCGCTACCAGCAATGGAGATTTCCCTTTTTTGGTTTTGAGGTAATTGGCAAGTTTTCCGCTGAAAGTTGTTTTACCACTACCCTGCAATCCTGCTACCAGTATAATGGCCGGGTTACCCGTAATGTTGAACTGGCTTTCTGTTCCACCCATTAACTCCGTGAGTTCATCCTGAACGATCTTCACCATGAGCTGGCCCGGACTGATAGAAGTGATCACTTTCTCACCCAGCGCCTTTTCCTTAACCCTGTCGGTAAATTCTTTGGCGATCTTATAATTTACATCCGCATCCACCAATGCCCTGCGGATATCTTTAACGGTATTCGCAATATTAAGATCCGAGATCCTCGCCTGCCCTTTGATATTCTTGAAAGCACTTTCCAGGCGCTCACTTAAACTTTGAAACATGTTTTCTTCTTTTATTTATTTATCAGATGCTGAATGCTGTTGAAATGATTTCAGTCTGCTCTTTTGCGTGTACTTTGGCATAACCGGTAGCAGTAGCTGCACTGGCCTGCCTGCTTACAATATAGAAATTGATATTCTTCAGGTTCATACGAAGGAAGGTTGCTGCTCCCATATTAAGCGGCTCTTCCTGCACCCAGTACCAGATGGCTTTGCTGTATTTTTTATACAGGCCATCCAATTGATTTTGCGGTAAAGGATAAACCTGTTCAAGACGTATGATAGCTGTATTGTCATGTCCTTCTTTCTGCTTTTTCTCAAGCAGGTCAAAATATACTTTACCACTGCACATGATCACTTTTTTTACTGTTGAAGCATCTTCTACAGTTTCGTCGTCATACACTTCCTTAAAACCGCCGCTGGTGAATGCTTTCACTTCGCTGTAACTGCCCGGGTGGCGGAGGTTGGCTTTAGGAGAAAAATTAACCAGGGGTTTCCTGAAAGGCCATGCCAGTTGCCTGCGCAACAGGTGAAAGAAATTGGCTGCGGTAGTAACATTGGTGATCACCATATTGAGTTCGGCGCATTGCTGAAGGAATCTTTCCATCCTGGCGCTGCTGTGTTCTGGCCCTTGGCCTTCATAACCATGCGGCAACAACATTACTACGCCATTCATGCGCTGCCATTTTGTTTCGGCTCCGGCTATGAACTGGTCTATAATGATCTGCGCTCCATTACAGAAATCACCGAACTGGGCTTCCCACAATACAAGTGCATTGGGGTTTGCAAAAGCATAACCGTATTCAAAGCCAAGCACTGCATATTCACTGAGCAGGGAATTGTAAATGCGGAAAGGAGCCTGGTTTTCGCTGAAATGATCCAGCCTGTTGTATTCTTTGCTGGTGGTTTCATCATACAGAACTGCATGGCGATGACTGAATGTTCCGCGTTTTACATCCTGGCCACTCATACGAACATCTTTACCTTCCACCAGCAAACTGGAGTAGGCAAGCAATTCTGCTGTTGCCCAATCGATCTTATTTTCGTCGTTATACAGTTTGATCTTGTCCTGGATCAGTTTCTCAACTTTGCGGAGCGGTTTAAAATCTTCCGGCCATTTCATCAGGCCGTCAAATAATTTTTTTAACTCAGATTCCTGAATTGCAGTAACCGGAGAAGCATTAAAATCTTCAGCCGTTGCCCTGCGCAGGCTCTGCCACCATAGTTCAGGTTTCTGGTATGTGTAAGGAAGGGGATTCTGTTTCACTTCGTCCAGCCTTTCCTGGAGGTCTGAAAGAAACTTCTGTTCCATTTCTTTTGCCAGCGCTTTGGCATCGGGCTCGCCGTTTTCGATCAGGAACTGAGTATATACTTCCCTTGGATTAAGGTGTTTATCGATCAGTGCATACAATTGCGGTTGCGTGAACTTCGGTTCATCACCTTCGTTATGTCCATGACGGCGATAGCAAACCATGTCGATAAATATATCACTGTTGAATTCCTGCCTGTAAAGCATAGCTATTTCTGATGCTTTCACTACTGCTTCGGCATCATCGCCATTCACATGTATTACCGGGGCGTTTACAAGCGATGCTATGGAAGTTGCATAGTCGGAACTGCGGGCATCGTCAAAATCTGTTGTAAAGCCGATCTGGTTGTTGATCACGAAATGGATGGTACCGCCGGTATAATAACCTTTCAGCTTACTCATCTGCAGTACCTCGTATACGATACCCTGCCCGGCAACGGAAGCGTCACCATGAATGAGTATGGGTAATATCCTGTCGAAATCACTGTTATATAATACATCTGCCTTACTGCGGGTAAATCCTACAACCAATGGATCTACTGCTTCCAGGTGAGATGGGTTGGCAGCCAGTTTCAGGTGTACTTTTTTATCAGAAGTGGTCATCACTTCACTGCTATAACCCTGGTGGTACTTTACGTCGCCGCTTCCCATGGTGGTATCCGGCGTGGCGGTTCCTTCAAATTCAGTGAATATCTGCTCGTATGTTTTGCCCAGGATATTGGCAAGCACATTCAAACGGCCACGGTGAGCCATACCGATCACTACTTCTTCTACACTGTTTGCGGCAGCAGTATTGATGATGGCATCAAGTGCTGCAATGGTGGTTTCTCCACCTTCCAGGCTGAACCTTTTCTGGCCCACATATTTTGTGTGAAGGAATTTCTCGAACATTACCCCCTCGTTAAGCTTTTGAAGGATGCGCCTTTTCTGCTCTAACGGTACCGGCTTCAGAAAATCTTTCTCGAAAGCCTGGTAAAGCCATTTCAATTTCCCGCCATCTCTCATCGACCCAAACTCAACCCCAACATGCTTTGTATAACAGTTCTGGAGATGTGCCAGTATGTTTTTGAGGGTTGTTTTACCCAGGTTAAGGAATTTTCCTGTCTCAAATGCTGTCTCAAGATCTGTTTCAGTAAGCCCGAAATGATGCAGTTCCAGGTTTGCATGCCTGTTCCTGCGCTCACGGATCGGGTTTGTTTTGGCTACCAGGTGCCCGTTACGGCGGTATGCCTGTATGAGTTGGTAAACAGCGAATTCTTTATCGAGTTGGCTTGTGCTTACAGCGGTTTGCCCATTTACTGCTGCACCAGGTTTTGAGGCAGGCATGTTTGAAGCAGCAAAATCGTATC
>JAFDXA010000248.1 GCA_018268185.1 Bacteroidota bacterium | reverse complement strand
CATCACCTATATTCAATGCTATATTATACTCAAGTGCTTCTACCTTGTTGGCTGTTATTACTGAATCTGCCTGGAAAAGATAATCAAGTGCCTTGCGGTATTCTTCCTGGTAAACATAAACGATCCCGATATTCATGATAACGCTGGAAAGATTAAAAGGGTTATCCCTTTTCTCCTCGATCTTGAGTTTACGCAGGTAGAACTCCAGTGCCTTTGGGTAATTCCCGATCTTAAGAAATGTATTGGCTGTGATGCCAAGCGCCCGGGATTCGCCTTCTATATATTTAATTTTTTCTGCAAGATAAAGCGCCTCCTGCGCTAATTTCAATGCCGAATCAGGGCTGTAAATGCTCTGGGCATTGGCTGCCTTCCAGAGCAAAGTGACCCTGCCTGTATCCACTTGTTCTACCCTGAGCAGGCTCATGAAACTGTCAACCTTATTTTTTTGGGCTACAGCAACAATAACAGTCAATAAAAGGGAACTCAGCAAAAAAGCTTTCTTCATGCAGGTATGATAGATGATCCAGCTACAAGATAAACCAATGATCCCAAATATAGAGAACCGGCCCGGGTTAAATGGGTCGTCCTGAACTAAAATTCCTAATAGCCACATATCGAAAATATTGGCCGTTGTTGTATTAAAATATTTTCTGCCGAACAATGGCAGTAACTTGTTATATGAACAAGAAACTGCTGCTTATCTTTTTACTGAATGTTTCCTTCATCTGTGCCTGGGCTACACCTGCCGATACCACTATTTCAAGGAACAAATACTTTACAAAGCCACTTAACGGATCTTCCATTGTGCTGGATGGGATTCCTTCAGAAGATGCCTGGGGAACAGTAGCCTGGTCGGGCGAATTCACACAATGGCAGCCCAACGAAGGCCAAAAGCCAACCTACCCTTCACATTTCAAGATACTGTACGACAATCAATACCTCTATATTGCTTACGAATGTGTTGACGGTTCACCCGATTCCATTGCCCGGAGGATGGGAAGACGTGATGATTTTCCGGGAGATTTTATCGAAATCAATATCGATAGTTATCACGATCTCCGCACCGCCTTTTCATTCACTTTATCCGTATCGGGCGTACGGGGCGATGAATTCGTTTCCAACGACGGCAATAACTGGGATGAAAGCTGGAACCCTATCTGGTACGCTAAAACACATATCAACAAACAGGGCTGGACAGCAGAAGTGAAAATTCCTTTCAGCCAATTACGTTACGGCAATGAAACTGATAAAGTATGGGGCATACAGGTGATGCGGCGCATCTTCAGGAAAGAAGAACGTTCTACCTGGCAATTCATTCCGCAAAACTCCGGCGTATGGGTAAGCAGGTTTGGCGAACTGCACGGTTTGAAAAATATACCGATGCACCGCCAGGTAGAGATCGCTCCTTACATAACTGCACAGGCCGATGTTTATAAAAAAGAAAAAGGCAATCCGTTTGCAGATGGCTTCGACAGCAAAGTTGCAATTGGTGTAGATGGTAAGGTTGCCATCACCAACGACCTGATATTGGATTACACCATCAACCCTGATTTCGGACAGGTTGAAGCCGACCCTTCCCAGGTACGCATTGATGGATTCCAGAATTTCTTTGATGAAAGAAGGCCTTTCTTCATTGAAAGCAGGAATATCTTTGATTACCAGTTAACAGGTTCCGAAGCCGGAGGTGATTATGATTCAGACCTGCTTTTTTATTCCCGCAGGATCGGCAGTTCGCCACACGGTTATCCCAATACCAATGCTGGAGAATATGTAAAATATCCACAGAATACAACGATCCTCGGCGCCGCCAAATTCAGCGGCAAAACAAAAAAAGGTTGGAGTATCGGCATACTGGAAAGTATTACTGAAAGAGAGAAAGCCACCATCGACAGTTTCGGCAAAAGAAGAAAGGAACTGGTAGAACCGCTAACCAGTTATTTTGTAGGAAGGATACAGAAAGATATCAACAGCGGCAATACTGTTATCGGTGGCATATTCACGGCGGTGAACCGTGAACATGGACTGGATGATATGCTCCACCGCAGCGCCTATTCTGGCGGCATCGATTTCCTGCACTTCTGGAAACGCAGAACATGGTATGTACGTGGTAATGTTGTTTTCAGCAATGTTAATGGCAGTAAAGAAGCGATACTGAATACACAAACAGCCTTTGAACATTTGTTCCAGCGTACGAATGCCAAAGAAATCTCTGTGGATTCGGGCCGCACTTCACTTACAGGAACCGGGGGCACTTTACGTATTGGAAAGATCGGCGGACGTTCGGGTAAACTCGGACAGATATTTAAGTTTGAAACAGGTGTTACATTCCGTTCTCCACAGCTCGAGCTGAATGATATCGGCTTCATGCTCACTGCCGATGAGATCAACCATTTCACCTGGGCGGGCCTGCATTTTCAAAGGCCATTTGCATTCTTCCGCAATGCGAGGCTCAATTACAATCACTGGTTGCGCTGGGATCTTGGCGGCCAGCTTCTCTACCAACAGGTGAACATGAACATGCATGCCACCCTGAAAAATAACTGGCAAACCGGAACAGGTGTTACCTGGAATCCTTATGATGTTTCCAATACATCTCTTCGCGGAGCCGGTTCTTTAAGAAGGCCCAGCGGTACAGGCTGGAATTATTATGTTACCAGTGATTACAGGAAGAAAGTATATGCCAGCCTGAATTTATTCCGTTTCTGGGGCGATCATAATACCATGGATGCAAGAAATGCCGGCCTGAGCATTTATGTTGTTCCGATAAATGCACTTAACATCAGCCTGAGCGCAAACTATGGTTATACCTGGCGGCGACAGGATCAGTTCGTAAGCAACACATCTTATAACAGTGATCCGTCAATTAAAAGAACTGTTGTTGCTGAAGTTAAACAACGTACACTCAGGTTTGTTGGAAGAATCAGTTACAATGTAACGCCTGACCTCACGATCCAGTATTATGGGCAACCTTTTATTACCCGACCCGTATACTCCAACTACGCTTACGTTACCGATGCGCTCAACAAAGATTACAAAAAGCGCTTTCACAGGTATGCAGCCACACAGTTGAGCGATAATGGTAATAACGGTTATTATGTAGATGAGAATAATGATGGTTTCACTGACTATTCATTCTCAAAACCGGATTTCAATTTTGTGGAGTTCCGGTCTAACCTGGTAGTAAGATGGGAATACAGGCCCGGCTCTGAATTTTATCTTGTATGGTCTGAAGGTAACAATCCCGATGCCTATGATGAACTGAACAACAACCTTGCCGGGAGTTTATTCAACAATGCCTTCAGCGGCGGCAATGCCAGGAATATTTTTCTCGTGAAATTTACTTACCGTTTTGTGAGATAGTTACAAAAGAAAACCCGGTGCAGATGTCTCACAAGTTCATCCGTACCGGGTTATTACCTTCATCGAGGTAAGCTTTGGGCAATTGCTATTGTATAACGGCGATTCTCCTATTTTATTATTGCCTGTTGTACCACTCCTGCCTGTTCATAATAGCCAGGTTACTACTACTTATCAATAAGCTGTGAAATTAAATTTCTGACCGCCGATTGCAGCTTCATACATCAGCCCGCTTTTTTCTTCTGTAAATACCAAAACGCCTTCCCTGTATTTTGCATTAGCAGAAACACCGGATTTTAATGCTACTGCGGATGTTTGTGCTGCCAATTCAAAATTATCTTCCTTAAAACGATTCAGCGCCGCTTTGTTTTCAAAGAATAACACTTCACGGTATGATTGCCCACCCAACTGTACCCCCACACTTACCTGCGTCATACGAACGGTACCGATTGCTTTTCCTTTTTCAAAAACGGTTCCGCTGCCTGCGGCTCCACCAACACCAACTGCACCTTTACCAACATTCGGGAAAATGGCGTATGCATAAGAAGTTTTAAAAAGATTTTCAATATCCTTATCTGTTCTCGCAAATGCATATTTGGCCCTCTTACTGTCGTCCATGATTTTTTTGTCGGTTTCATTCTGAGCCTGTGTTGTTGTAACGATCAATAACAAGCCGATAAAAAAGAGGGAACATGCTTTAAAGATCAATTGTGTTGTTTTCATACGATTAAGTTTTTTTATTCCGAAATACGATTCCATGTCATTATATTTCAAATAACCTGCCACTGAAAAAAAACATCAAAAAAAACTTTTTTGGGGAATTCCCGGAACAGTATGTTGAGAAAAGCGGATAATATGACACAAAAAGCACATCCTGGCTTTCACAAGAACCAGTTTTATTTAATGTAACACTCTACGAGCTGATCAGTCATCAATAACAAATGTGATCGGCTGGCTTTTGTTGGAACTCACTTTCCTGTTGTATTTTCTCGCCGGTAACCAGGCGGGGCTTCCCGCTATAACTTTTAAAGCAAGCTTATCAAGTTCGGAATTATCCGGATGTTCTACTTTCAGTTCAGAAACGGTACCATTTCTTGATATACGAAAGGAAACTATTGCCGTATATTTAGCAACACCCTTCATATATTTCCTGAAATCCATGTTGGAAATTTTTTCAGACAGGTAATTCTTCCATGCCGCTGATCCCCCGGGAAATTCAGCCTTTTTTTCAAGAACGCAATCTACTGTATCCACTGTTCCTGCTTCAGTATAACAAGTACCGGTAACCAAAACTCCACCCTCAAAAGTTGCTTCCATACTTTTTAACTGTGGTTTCTCGGGGTAATAAAATGTCCAGTTGCCTGTTCTTTGTCCGGATTTAAAATGCCCCTTTGCCATGATCCTGCCGCTGGGAAAATACTCTGTACTGATTCCATCGCCGTTTTTGTCGAGCAATGTTGAATCTATGATATCACCTTCCCGGTTCCACACGAGATTCGTGCCTATCATTTTACCTTCTTTGTAATGCTGAATGGATTTAGGTTTGCCATAAGTTTGCCAACTGATCCACTCTCCCTCTTTTTTTCCCCTTACATAATTCCCCGAATCAAGTTTTGCCCCGTTCAGGTAATAGGCCGTATACTGTCCATGAAAGTACTCGCCCTTACTGTCGATGGAATACAAACAGCATCCAGCTTATAGGGATCCAGGATATACCTTTCTACCCTATACAATTCGTCTCCCGGATGCTCTTTGAAAACGTCCATCCGTTTGGATGCAAACTTTTTAGACATCGGTTTATCGAAATCATCAAGATAAAAATGAAGTGTGTCCTGGCTTTTAACATCCAGCCCTGCCAAAAGCAATACTGAAACCAATAAGGGAGCCAATCTATTTAATTGAAAAATCATGATCCTTTCATTTAACTGGTACCAAAATATAATATCCAATCATTACATACAATTCGCAAGGCTTGCTGCCGGGCTGACGAAAATCATATTCCCGGCAAACCTGTGTCATGAACGAACTGTTATACAGCCCCGAGATTTGGCGTAATAAAAATTACAGCAATATTAGTACAGTAATCCATCATCGGCACGTCGGCTCCTACTTAAACAAAGTGCAGGAAACTTCTTATGCAAAGGCAGGCATTTGGCAAAAAGTGGTTGCTTATTGTGATGCACAGGAAGAAAGGCGCTTTTTCTGGGTAGCGCTCAGTTTATTAGGTCATGGAACCATATTCACCATACTAACCTTCATTGTAGTGATATTAACAGGTAATGTTTTTCCCTTACTGGTGGCAACCTGTCTGAACATGGTTCTGGTTGTGATCATTAACCTGGCAGCCCTTCCGCTGAGGTATCTTATTCCTGTATTTTTTACAAGCTTGCTATTGGATTTGCTAATCATGATAACCGCTTTTACACTTTGGCTTAGCTAGTGTAATCTAACAAGTGCTGTTAAGGTTTGAAAAAGCCCCGGATATAAATCCGGGGCTTTCTATTGGTGGAGTTTCTGTATGCTTATTTAAGACGATCTCTGAAATCGAGTTTATTGGCTTTGGCAGTATTCTTTGCTATTTCATAGCCGGCATCTGCATGCCTGATCACCCCCATGCCCGGGTCGTTACGCAGAACACGTCCCAGCCTTGCTGCTGCTGCATCGGTTCCATCAGCCACGATAACCATGCCTGAATGGATACTATACCCCATACCTACACCGCCGCCATGGTGCAGGCTTACCCAACTGGCGCCTCCCGCTGTATTTACAAGGGCATTGAGAATCGGCCAGTCGGCAACAGCATCACTGCCATCCATCATGGCTTCCGTTTCACGGTTTGGAGAAGCTACAGAGCCAGTATCGAGGTGATCACGACCTATAACGATCGGCGCTTTTACCTTTCCTGACTTAACCAGTTCATTAAATGCCAGTCCAGCCTTTTCACGTTCACCCTGCCCCAACCAGCAGATGCGTGCAGGTAATCCCTGGAATGCGATCTTTTCTTTGGCCATCTTCATCCAGCGTAGCATGCCTTTATTATCCGGGAACATATTCATAATGACTTCATCCGTAACAGCGATATCTGCAGGATCACCACTCAGTGCAGCCCAACGGAAAGGCCCCTTGCCTTCACAGAACAGCGGGCGGATATATGCCGGTACAAAACCGGGGAAGTCGAACGCATTCTCCAACCCTCTTTCTTTTGCACGGGCCCTGATGTTGTTACCATAATCAAATGTAACAGCTCCTTTCTTCTGCAATGCGATCATCAGTTCTACATGTAACCGCATGCTTTCATAACTCAGCCTTATGTATTCCTCGGGATTTTTTTCACGCAGTACATTGGCCTGTTCATTGCTGAGAGAATGTGGAATATAACCGATCAATGGGTCATGTGCAGATGTTTGATCGGTAAGTGTATCCGGAATGATATTCCTTTCAATCAAACGCTGAAGCAATGCAACGGCATTACACAATACCCCGATACTTTTCGCTACGCCTTGCTTTTTATATTCCAGCGCCTTATCGATGGCTTCATCAATATCAATATATTTTTCATCGAGGTATTTGGTTTCTATTCTTTTGTCAATACGCCACTCCTCTACTTCTGCAATCAGGGCAACACCTTCATTCATGGTAATGGCCAGTGGTTGTGCACCACCCATTCCTCCTAGGCCGGCCGTTACATTCAATGTGCCTTTCAATGTTCCACCGAAATCTTTATCTGCGGCGGCGGCATAGGTTTCATAAGTCCCCTGTACTATTCCCTGGCTTCCGATATAGATCCATGAACCTGCGGTCATCTGGCCGTACATCATCAGGCCTTTTTTCTCCAGTTCATCAAAATGTTTCCAGTTGGCCCAGTTGGGAACAAGCTGACTGTTGCTGAGCAATACACGCGGAGCATCCTTATTTGTTTTAAGCATGGCAACAGGCTTACCGCTTTGTATGAGTAATGTTTCATCTTCTTCAAGATCCTTTAATGCTTTTATGATCAGGTCAAGCGACTCAATATTGCGTGCGGCTTTACCGCGCCCGCCATATACGATCAGGTCTTCAGGCCTTTCTGCAACCTGCGGATCAAGGTTATTGAGCAACATTCTTAAGGCTGCTTCCTGTACCCAACCTTTACAATTGAGTTGGGTTCCTGTGGGAGTTTTGTATTTGGCAAAATCGTATGTACTTGTATTTACAGACATAATATAAAACTGAGCATTTGAAAGTTGGTAAATGTAATTTGTGTTTTAACTCAATCGTTGATAACGCGGTAAATTTAGTCAAAATCGATCTCTATTTCAAAATCTGCCGTATCAAATGACCGGGAACTGCATATTCTGTTACTTCTCATTTTCGTACTGCGTTTTAGCCTAATTGATTTATCTTCACCCGAAATTTTTTAACGAATGACTGCTCATATTACTGCACAAAAAGGAGAAATAGCAAAGATTGTTTTGATGCCGGGAGACCCGTTGAGGGCCAAGCATATAGCCGATAATATGCTCGATGATGTAAAACTCGTGAGCCAGACACGCAATGCCTTTTATTTTACAGGTACTTACAAAGGCGTTCCGGTAACGGTAGGCGCCAGTGGTATGGGTTGCCCTTCTATCGGTATTTATTCATACGAATTGTACTCTTCATACGATGTAGAATGTATCATCCGCATCGGAACGGCTGGTTCTTATGAAGCTTCAACCAAAGTGTATGATGTGGTTAATGTTGACAAAGCTTTCAGCGAATCAACCTATGGCCGTGAGGCTTTTGGCTTTGAGGCCGACCATCTTGTTCACCAGGGCATTGCTTTTGACCTGATCAACAAAACCGCCCAGAAAATGAACATGCCGGTTAAGGCTGCCAATATTCATTCCAGTGATGTGTTTTACCGTGCTGCCAAGGGCACACCAGCCATCGCTGAAAAAAACAACTGTATTTGTGTTGAAATGGAAGCTTTTGCCCTTTTCTCAAACGCACAATACCTTAATAAAATGGCTGCT
>JAFDXA010000247.1 GCA_018268185.1 Bacteroidota bacterium | reverse complement strand
CAGCAGAAGCAAAAGCGCAAATGGATACCCTTGCTGCTGAAGAAATGAACAATAAAGCGGATCTGGAGCAACGATTACTAGAGGATGCCGAAGTACGCGCTAAAACGATGGCCGCCGCAAAGCAGGCAGTACCCGAACGGCTGGAAATTGAGCAAAAAATTACAGCACTTGCTATTACCCGGGCGCAAGCGAAGAATATCGCCACCAATAAAGCCAGAGCGCAACTCGAAGCGGAAAAAAGTGCAACGCGAATGGCATTAGAAAAAGCCAGAAAAGAATCAGCCGCGCTTTTAGCCATGCAAGAACGCATCGCATTGGAATCCAAAGCGCTTGAAGCCGCATCGGCGCGAGAGGTTGTTGAGAAAATGGCGAAAGAAGCTTTGTTCGTACGTTCTCAAGCGGATAAGGAAGCAACTGCAGCAGCAACCGCCAGGATCCGGGCAGAAATTGCAGCTGCAGAATACTCCCGTAGCAAAATAGCTGCTATTACTAAGCCACAACAGCCGAATATTCTGTTGTCAAAAACGACCGTAGAAAATCCGTCTTCCTATCGATCAAAACGCTGAATGCATTGAGTGCAGTGATGCGTTGAGATTTTTTTCACTCAAATATTCCTCAATAGTTTCTTTTTACAGAAGCTGCTGATTTTCTATCAGCATCTTCCGAATGCGTTATCCGCTATAATTCAAAAAAAAGCAAAAAGTATACAAAAAACACGAAGTGAGCGAATTGTTGTTTTGGTGCAACACCAGGATAATATTGCCTTGACAGGAAAAAGCGCCTTATATAAGCTGCGGATTGGTCAAATATGACACACTTATATTGATTAAGCAATGTCAGCGGTAAGCGTTTGAATGAAAATTTTCCAGCCAGCAAAAGATGCATTATTTAAGATTAAAGATCAGAGCTGGTGCGCTCAACCAGAATTTCTTGCTCAAAGGGGCAAGATGACAAGTCCTATAACTTCGAGGGGAAGATCTTGAGTTCGACAATAACCAAGTTGAACGCTCCGCTAACGCAAGCGTTTGATTTTCAGCCTTCAAGCGAGTTGCAGTTAATACCGACGCCTACGCTCAATACACTAGTACAGCAGTTGGCGGGTTTTGATACTCTAACGAGTGCTTTGGAGTATGCGGCAAAAGGGGTAACAGGGTATAACTTTTATGATGCGAGAGGTAATTTGCGCTCGATTCTGTCTTATGGTTTGCTCCGGCAGAATGCTCGCATAACAGCTCAGCGATTGTTGGGTTTTAATTTACCTCGCGGAAGTAGAGTTGCGATCGTTGCGGATACTTCACCAGAGTTTGTCGAGTTATTTTTTGCATGCCGTTATGCGGGGTTGGTGCCTTTTGCTATGCCGATTCCTGTTAATCTCGGCAGTCATGCGATTTATGTCCAGCAGTTGAAAGGTATGCTTGAAAGCAGTCAAGCAAGTATCGCACTGGCAAATATTGATTACGTTGGCTTTTTGGAAGAGGCCGCTGCAGGAGTGGAGCATATAGTATGGGCAGGAACTCCTGCAAAGCTAAGCGAGTTGCCAATATTGGATATTGAATTGCAGTCCAATCATCCTGACGAAACTGCGTATTTGCAATTCACTTCGGGTAGCACGCGTACCCCGAGAGGTGTAATT
Organism: Bacteroidota bacterium; assembly: GCA_018268185.1. GTDB lineage: Bacteria > Bacteroidota > Bacteroidia > Chitinophagales > Chitinophagaceae > Ferruginibacter. The sequence continues at coordinate 1,835 of JAFDXA010000247.1, read as the reverse complement.
ATCACCGAGCGGGCTTTGATGTGTAACCTGCAAGGTATAGTGCGTAACGGACTTGAAATAAAGCCGGATGATCGTTCAGCATCATGGTTGCCCTTTTATCATGATATGGGATTGGTTGGATTGGTTTTGGCCCCTATGGTTACGCAAATTTCTGTTGATTATTTAGCAACACGTGATTTTGCAATTCGCCCGTTACAATGGTTGCGCTTGATTAGTCGTAATCGTTGTACCGTCGCATTTAGCCAGCCTTTTGGTCTTAAGCTCTGCACGCTTCGTGTCAGAGAATCTGATCTTAAGGAATTGGATTTGAGTTGCTGGCGAGCGGCTGGTATTGGTGCAGAAATGATTCGGCCCGAGACCTTGAGGAATTTTGCAGAAAAATTTGCATCAGCAGGCTTTGATGAGAATGCTTTTTTACCATGCTATGGTCTTGCAGAATCAACGCTTGCGGTTACTTTCTCGAAAATTGGGGAAGGATGCAAAAGTATACAAGTCGATAGTAAGACACTGATCGATAAGAGAATGGCTGCTAGACTACAAGCTGATGGACGTAAACAGAATGAGTTTGTGAATTGCGGCAGGCCGTTGCCCGGGCACATTGTCAAGATAGTCGATGAGAATGGCCAGCAGTTATCAGAAATGATGGTTGGTAGTGTTTTGGTGCATGGCGATAGTGTGATGACCGGCTATTATAATAATCTGGAAGAGACTAATAAGGCTCTTAAATCAGGTAATTGGCTAGATACCGGTGATATTGGGTTTTTGTTTGAAGGCGATTTGTTTATCACTGGACGACGTACTGATGTCATTATTGTGAATGGTCGAAATATTCGTGCGCAAGATATTGAAGAATTAGCCGAACAACAACCAGAAGTTAGATCGCGGGAAGCTTCTGCATTTGGGATTAATGATGAAGATGGTACCACAACAATCGTGTTGGTCATTGAATGTAGGCTTACCTCTGTAGCAGAACGCCAATCGTTAATTATCAGATTGCAGCAACTTGTTTATATGGCTTTTGGGGTCAATTGCGTAGTAGAACTGGTACCTCCGCATACTTTGCCTCGAACTTCATCTGGGAAATTGTCACGTTTTGCAGCTAGGCAGGGTTATATTCAGAGAACAAATCTAACGGGTCAATTGTCTTTCGTAGAATCGGGTGATAGATAGCGCATATCCAAAAATTGTAGCGATAACAGGCGCTACTGGTTTTATTGGTCATGTGCTGGTGCAGACACTGATCCGGAATGGATGGATTGTTCGGGCATTAACTCGGATTACCCGTTCGTCAAATAGCAAGTCTCTTCAGTGGATTCAAGGTGATTTAAATAATTTAACGGCGCTGCGTCATTTAATCGATGATGCAGCGTTTGTTATTCATGGCGCTGCAACTGTTAGAGGTAGTTCTTTTCAAGAGTTTGCAGATACAAATATTAAAGGCACAAAAAATCTTTTATGTGCCATATCTCAAAAAAAACAATCCCCGCGCTTTTTATTAATTTCATCGTTAGCTGCTCGTCAACCGGAACTGTCATGGTATGCGCAGAGTAAATACTTATCCGAGCAAGAACTCATTGAAAATAGAGAGTCATTGCAATGGACCATATTCCGGCCAACGGCTGTTTATGGACCTGGTGATAAAGAGATTAAACCGCTCTTTCATGCGATGCGGCGTGGCCTATTCCCAGTTGTCGGAAAAATGAGTAACCGGTTCGGGTTAATTCATGTTTATGATCTAGTAGCAGCAATCGAAGCTTGGTTAACGTCAGAACAAAACATCCAAGGTGTTTTTGAGCTGGATGATGGTACACCAGGCGGATATAGTTATCAGGGAT
>JAFDXA010000246.1 GCA_018268185.1 Bacteroidota bacterium | reverse complement strand
CCTGCATAGATCAGGTCGAAGCTGTTGAAATCCAGTTCCCGGCTGAGGATATCACTGCTCATATCAGCTACCATGGAATTGCTGGTGCGTGGAATCGATTGCCATTGTGTTCCGTAAATGGTGTTGTTGGTTGTGATGTGCAGGTACCTGGCATCATTGGGAACTGCAAAATCTTTGGGGATATAGGTATAATTCCTGTCTTTGGATGAACATACTATTTCGGGTTTACCGAACAGCTTTGCTTCTTTAATAGCCTTGCTGCTCCATACGCCAGTATCGGCATAAGCAGCTGTATCCTTTGAATCGAGCAGGTTCATTGGTACCTGCATGAACTGCGTAGATGCGCCACCATGCAAAAAAAGTACTTCGTGGTTGGCATCAAGCTTCATCAATTCTCTTACCAATCCACGGGCTTCTTCCATAACCGCCGTGAATTCCGGGGTACGATGCCCGAATTCAAGAATAGACAGTCCGCTGTTGTTAAAATCAAGCACAGCAGCTGCCGCCTGTTCAAATACTTCTTTAGGCAAAATGGAGGGGCCTGCATTAAAATTGTGGATCATCGAGCTCTTCAAAATTGAGGCGCAAAAATAAGGAATTAAAAAGGCCCCGGCGGATGAAAGATTGCTGATACACAAAAAATAAAAGGAGTATAAAAAATGCTTTGATTTACAGGCTTTGACAGCTTATTCTTCCCTCCCGATCATGTGGCCGGCGGAATTTTTCCATTTCAGATTCAATGCTTCAAATTCCCTGGCATCGGCTTCTGAAAACTTCTGACCTGCAAGTTCTTTAAGATCGGGTTGCCCGGCATTTACCCAGGCCGTGAACCAGAATGATGCCACCGAAGCTATGGCCAGGCGCATCCGCCTTTCTACCATGCCGTTGAGTTTACGATCAAAAGCAATGGTAAAAGCTGATGAATATTGCCGCACGATTACACCATTCCTTGCTTCAAAAGCATATTTTCCATCAGGCGGAAAGCGCTCTGATAGTTCTTTTTCAAAACGAAGAACACTATCACTGGCCAGGGCGCTTTCGAGTACCCGGTCCCAGATATATTTTCCGGGATCACTGATGTATTGCGCCTTACCGATAAAAAAATCGAATTCCTTTTCAGCAAGCAATTCCGGTACCCGGCTTTCCCAAAAACCATGTATGCCATGCTGGTTGCTCAATTGCCCGTTGTGGTTGCTGTTGGCATGCAAAGGCACATGTGCATCTGCAATATAATGCCCGAGTTCAGCGCTTGTTTTCATGATCCGGCTGAAATTCTTTTCACGAAAAGCAGCTGTTAATCTATTCAGCATTACCTGCACATGCCAGGGAACAATACCGTATTGCATCAAACTATCCCGGGAAAATTTCTGTACCGCTTCATTCCATTTCCTGGGCAAGCCCGGATATGGATAAGTTCCATAATGATCGATATCAATGTAGTGCCTCGGACCTTCCTCTGCAACTGCATAGCGCCGCTTATCGGGATCAACAGCGTGTTCAGTAAGAAAATCAATATTGGGTTTGTACAGCAGCATCATTTCCGGCGGGAGCAGGAAGACTGCATAGTTGTTGATCTGGCGATGAGCATAAAATCCCCAGCAATATGCACTGCGGCAAACAACACTGGTGATCAAAAGCAGGAGTATTTTTTTCATGTAAGTACGGCAAGGCAAACTACTCCAAAACAGTGTTACATCCTACTAAAGAATATTAAGCGGGGAAGTGGCTGATGCTGAATATATAAAACAGAAATGGAAGATTGAGATTAAAACCTATTCCTCTGCAACATCGGTAACACCGCCGCTCAAGGCAAATTTCATCGTTTGTGTACTGCTGATATTGGTGATCGGTTTCACCCTTGAACGAGGTATCACATATACATTACCTGCTACGGAATACGCCATGGGTATGTAAACAGATACATAGCCATCCAGTCCAAAATCCGACATGTCCTCCCTTGTTACAAATCCCATGCGCCATACATCATTATCGTCAACATTTGCCAGCACATTCTGTGTAAATTTTTTCTTGTCGCCCGCAAAAGCCTCAAAAAAATCCTTGGTGGTTGAATAGATATGTTTGATGCCGGGTGTTTTTTCAAGCACTTTGTCCATAAAACTTACGATACGCCCCGTTATAAAAAAGGAACTGAAATAACCGAGCAATATGATCACCGTAACGATCACGATCAATCCCACGCCATAGTTCTGAACATGCACAATTCCCTTTTCATCTTCGTATGTGAAAATGGGAATCCAGCCATCAATAGTGGTTATAATGAAGTACAGGGCATAAATGGTTACTGCCACCGGGGCAATAATGAGCATTCCCTGTAAAAAATACTGGAGCAGCTTTTTGTATTGAAAGGGCGATTTCATAAAAAACGTTTATAGATCAAAGATAACTGAATGAGCACGAAGGCGAAAAGCATATAAAAGGGCTTTATTGCTGCCCACTTTGTATTAAAAAAATGTTACGAATGGCGGAAAAAGCTGATGGAAACTTTCGTAACGAAAAAAGTTTCCATAGTTTTGCCCCCTAATTATGGCAACAATGACAGACCTGGATACCAGGCAGCGAATTATGAAGGCTGCCCACGACCTGGTGATGCAATACAGCATCCGCAGTGTAAGTATGGATGATATTGCCGCTAACCTTGGAATGAGCAAAAAGACCATTTACCAGTACTTCCGCGACAAAGACGAACTGGTGGAATCTGTGGTGGATCATGTAATAAACACCAACCAGTGCATTTGTAACAACGACAGGGAACAGGCAGAAAATGCTGTTCACGAAATATTCCTGGTAATGGAAATGATGTCGGAAATGTTCAAAGGCATGAACCCTTCCATTCTGTTCGACATGCAGAAATATCACCCTGCAGCTTTCCGGAAATTCCAGAAACACAGGAATGACTATCTCTACAACGTTTGCCTGGAGAACCTGGAAAGAGGTATCAAAGAAGAATTGTACAGGCCCGAAATGAACGTTGAGATCATTGCCCGGTACCGGGTGGAAACCATGCTTATCGCTTTTAACCCGGAGTTCCAGCGAAGCGTAAAAAAGAGCCTGATGGAAATTGAACAGGAAATTATTATGCTTTACCTCTTCGGACTGGTATCCATGAAAGGCTATAAGCTGGTACTTAAATACCTCGAACAAAAAGAAAAAGTATTTGCCAAAAAATAAGACCAACATGACGAAGATGAAAAAAATAAGAATGGCCGGCATGCTGCTGATAAACGCCGTACTCTTCAGCAGCACAACGGAGGCACAACAGGAAACAAAACAACAGATCAACCAGTTCTCATTGCAGCAGGCTATCGACTATGCAAAGAAGAATTCCGTACAGGTGAAGAATGCCCTGCTGGATGTTTTGATACAGAAACAAACCAACCGGGATGTTACTTCCATTGCATTACCGCAGATCAATGGTTCAGCCGGTATCAATGATTACCTCGACATCCCCACTACTTTATTACCGGGCGAGATCGTAGGCCAGCCACCCGGCACATTTGTACCAGTAAAATTCGGCACCAAATGGAATTCCAGCGCCAGCATTTCGGTTACACAGTTGCTGTTCGACGGCCAGGTGTTCATAGCCCTGAAAGCACGTAACGGCACCATGGATCTGCAGAGAAAAATTGCTGACCTCACAGAAGAAAATATCAGGGCCAATATTTACAAGATATATTACCAACTGGTGGTAAGCAAAACACAGATACAGTTGCTGGATGCCAACATCAACAGGGCTGAAAAACTGAAACATGATGTACAGGTGATGTACGATAATGGTTTCGCTGAAAAAGTTGACGTGGATAAGATCACGGTTGTTCTGGCAAACCTTCAGACAGAAAAACTGAAAGCAAACAACCTCATCGAAAATGGTTACTCTGGTTTGAAAGTATTGATGGGCATGCCGGTAAAAGACAGCCTGGTATTAATCGATACATTAAGCGATAACCAGATCCGCGAAGGTGTACTGGAAGCTGCTCAATACAAATACAGCGACAGGAATGATTACAAAGTAGCTGATATCACCAACAAACTGAATGCACTCAACCTGAGAAGGTACAGGCTGAGCCAGATACCAACCTTTGCACTGGCAGGCAATTACAGCAAACAGGCACAGCGGAATACATTCGATTTTTTTGGCAAAGGTGATTGGTTCACCACTTCATATATAGGTATACAGATGTCTGTTCCCATCTTCCATGGGTTTTCTACCAGGGCCAAGATACAGCAGGCAAAACTGCAACTGCAGAAATCGCAGAACAATTCCGAGGCGCTGAAAAATTCCATCGACAGGGAAGTAGATATAGCAAAAAGGGAATTCATCTCTGCCATTGCCACCATGGATTTTCAGAAAAAGAACATGGCGCTTGCAGAACTGGTATACAATCAAACAAAAAAGAAATACGAAATAGGAACAGGCGATGCCACCACCATCAATGCAGCACAGGTAGAATTGAAAACAGCTCAAACAAACTACCTCAGCGCTTTGTATGATGCCATCATCGCAAAAGTTGATTTCTTAAAAGCAACAGGAAAACTTTAATAATCAGACCTAACATCATAGAAAATGAAAAAAATAACTCAAGTAACTATTGCCGCTGCACTGCTCATCTTCATGGCATCCTGCGGCAACAGCAAAAAAGATGATTCCGCAAAACTTAATGATAAGAAAGCAGAACTGGAAAAGCTGAAAACAGATAAAACCAAAACAGAGGAGCAGATCAAAAAATTACAGTCTGAACTGGAAAAGCTTGACAGCAACATGGCCAGTGCTTCCAAGATCAAACTCGTATCAATAACTCCCGTAACTACACAGGACTTTAAACATTTTATTGACCTGAAAGGACAGGTTGATGCTGAGAATATTTCATACATATCTCCCAGGGGTATGGGAGGACAGGTTAAAGCTGTGTATGTAAGAGAAGGACAAGCTGTAAAAAAAGGGCAACTGCTCCTAAAGCTCGATGATGCCATTATGCAGCAGAATGTAACTGCCAACAGGCAACAACTTGAAGGCATCAAAACACAATTGTCTTTTGCCAGGAATCTTTATCAACGCCAGAAGAACTTATGGGATCAGGGAATTGGTACAGAAGTGCAGCTCATCACAGCAAAAACGAATGTTGAAAGCCTGGAGAACCAATTGAAATCTGCACAGGAAGGCGTACAGGTTGCTGTAGAGCAGGCCAAAACTGCCTACGTTTACAGCGATGTAAGTGGTATTGCCGATGTGGTAAACATCAAAGTAGGAGAAACATTTACTGGCATGACCCAATTGGGTCCACAGATAAAAATCGTAAATACTTCTTCCCTGAAAGTAATTACCAATGTTCCTGAAAATTACCTCACCCGTATCCACAAAGGCTCTCCGGTTGAAGTCACCATTCCTGACGCCAATAAAAAAATAAACAGCAATATTTCATTGATCAGCCAGTCGATCGATCCCGTACAAAGAGGTTTTATTGCAGAAGCAAAAATCCCTTATGATGCTTTACTTAAACCCAGCCAATCAGCCGTACTCAGGATCCTGGACTATACTGCTCCCAACGCCATCGTAATACCGGTAAATGTTTTACAATCTGATGAAACCGGCAAATATGTTTACGTAGCTGTTAAAAGCAGCAACGGTAAAATAACAGCTCACAGGGTTACTGTAAACATCGGGGAAGTTTATGGTGAAACCGTTGAAATAAAAGGAGGCCTCAAAGCAGGTGATGAAATCATAACCGAAGGATTCCAGAACCTCTACGAAGGTCAGCTGATCAGCACTTCCGTAAACTGATAACCGGCACGCCCTTCAGGTTTACTGGCAGTAAGATCAGCCAGCCAGGCGTAAGAAATAAAAAACTCATTCCCTACTGATCGTTCCATCGGAATAACAGAAGGACCAAATATTGTATCATGAATATAATAGAAGCTGCGAAAGAAAAATTTAAACAGTTTGCTCCCACCAGCTGGGCCGTTGACAACCGCACCGCTATTTATATAATAGCAGCACTTATCTCGCTGTATGGACTTACGAAGTTCAACACCATGCCCAAGGAACAGTTCCCTGATATTGTTGTACCAACCATCTCTGTGGTAACTGTGTATGCGGGTAACTCACCAAAAGATATCGAAAACCTTGTTACCAGGCCTATTGAGAAACAACTAAAGGGGATCAGTGGCGCCAAGGTGAAAAAAATCACCAGTACTTCTCAGGCCGATTACAGTCTTATTGTAACTGAATTTGATACCGACGTAAAAACTGAAATAGCCAAGCAGAAGGTAAAAGATGCCATAGATAAAGCAAAGACCGATCTGCCTGATGACCTTACATCTGAACCAAATGTGGCTGAGTTTGCTTTCAGTGAAATGCCGATCATGTTTGTGAATGTGAGCGGTGATTATGATGGTATCAAATTGAAACAGTATGCAGATAAACTGCAGGATCGGTTTGAAGAACTTACCGAAATCACCAGGGCCGAGATCGTAGGTGCACCCGAACGTGAAATACAGGTAAATGTAGATCCTTACAAAATGAGCCAGGCCCGCATCAGTTTTATGGATGTGGAAAATGCCATCAGCCGGGAGAACAGGGATATCACCGGCGGTACGCTTGAAGTGGGTGATATGAGACGCACCATTAAGGTGAAGGGTCAATTCACCAGCGCACTCAACCTGAACAATATTGTAGTGCGCAGCAGCGCCCAGGGCGGTACCGTGTATTTAAAAGATATTGCTGAACTGAAAGATACCATCAAGGAAAAAGAAAGTTATGCCCGCCTCGACGGAAAAAATGTGGTTACCCTTAACATCGTAAAACGTGCCGGCGAGAACCTCATCAATGCTGCTGATAAAATAAAAAATATCGTGGCAGAAATGAAGGAAAAAGAAGAATTGCCAAAAGATCTTAACGTGGTGATCACCGGCGACCTTAGCAAGGCAACCAAAACATCTTTCAATGAACTGGTGAATACAATCATTATCGGGTTCATACTCGTGTTGGTTATCCTGATGTTCTTTATGGGTGTTACCAATGCCTTCTTCGTTGCCCTGAGTGTACCCCTCAGTGTTTTTGTGGCGTTCATGTTTCTTCCCATTGCTGATGGTATCATAGGCACAACGGTTACGTTGAATTTCATTGTACTCTTTGCATTGCTGCTCGGCCTGGGTATCATCGTGGATGATGCGATTGTGGTGATTGAAAATACCCACCGTATATATAATAATGGTAAGGTGCCGATTGTGCGAAGTGCCAAAGAAGCTGCCGGTGAAGTTTTCATTCCTGTGCTGGCGGGTACGGCCACTACCCTGGCGCCATTCTTCCCGCTGCTCTTATGGAAGGGCCTCATTGGTAAATTCATGATCTACCTGCCGGCTATACTTATACTCACACTTGCGGCATCACTCGTGGTAGCTTTCATCTTCAATCCTGTTTTTGCAGTAAGCTTCATGAAGCCGGAAGGAAAAGAATATGAAAAACCCAAAAAGGCTATCTGGACAAATAAGTGGTTCATCATTTTTATTGTTGCCGGAATATTCCTGCACCTGGGAGGCATGCACGGTACCGCCAATTTCCTGCTCACCATGGCATTGCTCATGCTCTTAAACACGTATGTGCTGAATGATATAATTCATGGATTCCAGAAAAAGGTATTGCCTGCATTGATGAACCGCTATGAAAAATTATTAAGGTGGATATTGGTGGGCTGGAGACCTGTATGGACTTTCGCATCCCTGTTCGGCCTGTTTGTATTATCCATCGTTTTACTGGTCGCAAGAGGCAACAAATCAACTTTCTTCCCAAGCGGCGATCCGAACTTTGTATATGTATACATCAAATTACCCGTTGGTACAGATGTGAAATACACCGACAGTGTTACGCATGTGCTGGAAAAAAGGGTACAGAAAATTTTACAGAAGGAACTGCCTACTGAACCAGGCGGCATTGTAGAAAGTATCATAACCAATGTGGCCGTTAGCGCCAATAACCCAAGGGATAACAACAGGAGTGTACAACCAAACCTGGGAAGGATACAGGTATCATTTGTTGAATTTGATAAAAGGCATGGAAAGAAAACAATGCCGTTTAAAGAAGAGATCCGCAGGCAGATGACAGGCATCCCCGGAGCCAGTATAGAAGTAGCACAGGAAGACGGCGGACCTCCAACAGATCCCCCGGTAAACATCGAAATACAAGGCGACAATTTTGAAAGCATTGCCAAAGTGGCCAGCGACCTTTCACACTATATGGATACCAACCAGGTTGAAGGCATCGAAAACCTGCAGATGGATGTTGACCTGAACAGTCCGGAAATAACCATCAATGTAGACAGGGAGAAAGCGATGATGGAAGGGCTCAGTACCGGGCAGATCGGCATGGAAATACGTACCGCCTTGTTTGGTAAAGAAGTAAGCAAACTGAAAGATGGAGAAGACGAATATAAGATACAGTTGCGTACCAGCGACCTTGTAAGGAATAACATTACCGATCTTATGAACATGCGTATCACATTTATGGACATGAATACCATGCGTGTGAAAAGCATTCCTATCGGTACTGTAGCAACCATTGATTATACCACAGCTACCGGTGCTGTTAAACGAAAAAATGTAAAACGCACCATACAGTTGCAGAGTAATGTGCTCGACCCTACAATGGTTGGTAAAGTAAATGAAGAATTGCAGATCAAGCTGGATGATTTCAGGGCAAAAAATAAAATACCGGCCGATGTGTCCATGAAACTCAGCGGCCAGAGTGAACAGGAAAAAGAAACACAATCTTTCCTTGGGCTGGCATTGCTCATTGCTTTGGGCATCATCTTTATGATACTCGTATTACAGTTCAACAGTATCAGTAAGCCATTCATTGTACTTACAGAAATATTTTTCAGCAT
>JAFDXA010000245.1 GCA_018268185.1 Bacteroidota bacterium | reverse complement strand
CACGCACCAGGCCGCAGCTACAATGAACTGGATCCACAACGCATATGCCGGTACACTGGCACTGTTGAGTTTGCCGGCTTTCTTAAAGAACAATCCATCATTGGCCATCGTGTAGTAAACACGTGCGCCGGCCAATACCAATCCATTGTTACAACCAAAAGTTGACACCATAATAAGCAGTGCGATAAGTTTGGTACCAAAATCAGGAAAAATTTTATTGGCAGCTGCCACAGCAACCCGGTCATCAGCACAAAATGCAATCTCCTGCAATGGCAATACGTTTAAGTACATCAGGTTTGCTGAAACGTAAATGATGGTTACGATCAGCGTTCCCAGAAACAAACTCAGCCCGATATTCTTTTTGGGATTCCTGATCTCGCCAGCGATGAACGTTACATTGTTCCAGGCATCGCTGCTGAAAATGCTACCCGTCATGGCGGCTGCGATGGCTCCCAGTAAAGCTGTTGTACCGATGGGCACCCAGGGTGATGAAGCACTTTCAAGATTCTGCTTCGCATCAAATCCTGTGGCCATATTGGAACTCCAGAAGCTGTCTTTTACAAGGATAAAACCAAAAACAATCAAGCCGAATAAAGCTATCAGCTTGGCGCTGGTAAAGATGGTCTGAATGATCTTACCTTCTTTTATCCCTCTTGAATTGATGAACGTAAGCACAGCAATGATAAAGATCGCCAGGAGCTGCCCGGAATGTATCTTCAGGCTGCCGATATTGAACAGGTAATAATTATTACCAAGCTCCGGCACCAGGTACGCAATGAATTTGCTGAAAGCAACGCCAACAGCAGCGATGGTAGCTGTTTGAATAACTGCAAAAAAACTCCAGCCGTACAAAAAGCCGGCAAGAGGATTAAAAGCTTCTTTCAGGTAAACATATTGCCCGCCGGCTTTGGGGAACATAGAACTGAGTTCACCGTAACTGAGGGCTGCGGTAAGGGTCATGAAACCGGTGATCAACCACACGGCAATGAGCCAGCCGGCGCTTCCCACGTTGCGGGTAATATCCGCACTTACAATAAAAATACCCGACCCGATCATGGAACCGGCCACCACCATAGTGGCATCGAAAAGCCCCAGTGATGGCTTGAATGAAGTATTTGTTTCAGACATAGGAAATTTTTAGGTTACCGTAAAAACAAAGCCCGTTAACTAGTAACGGGCTTCAAGATAATTAAATCCGGTAATATTATCATTTTGCAGGCGCTTTCATTTTCTCATTCATACCGGCTATTACATCTGCCGTAATATTCATCGTGGAATCTTTATACACCATATAATCCAACCCGGTGCCTGTGGTGAAGATATAGGTATAGTTGTGCTGGCTGTTATACTCAGTAAGAAAATCTTTCAGGTTCTTCTGTACCTCATCCATGAATTTATAACTCTTGTCGTTGAGTTTTTGAGAGAGCAGCTGTTTCTTTTCATCTATCTGCTGTTGTTCCTGCAGCAGTTGTCCCTGGAATTGCTGGGCCATTTCCTGCGTGATGGCATTCCCTTTTTTCAGGAATTCATTCTTTTTGGCCTCAAGTCCGCGGTAACCGCTTTCCCACTCTGTTTCAATATTGTGCTGTTCGGCTTCCAGTTCTTTACGCTTCTGCTTGATGTAAGTGATATTATCATTCAATGAATCAAGCTCTACGTAAGCAATTGCCATACGCCCGTTTGCCGGATTGCCAACCGTGCTGACAGCAGCCGGCATTATTGTTTTGGCCTTGTGATCTGTTCCCTTCTTATCTGAAAAATGTAAATAATAAAGGATACCCACCGCCAGTATCAAAACCACATTCAGCAATAATGACAAATTCTTCATGTACATTTTTTTGATGGCTGGCAAGATAACCAGAAACAAAGAACCGGCAATATTTTGTCAAAAACTTTTAATAAAGGTTAACGGTTTGAGATAGCTATGGAAATGGCCCTTGTTTCCGGGAACCATGGCAGTTGCACTTTGGCTAAGAGGCATTACTGTATAAAATAATTTATTTGAATATTGAGTTCGGAGACTTGAAACCGGTAAGGCGCTGTTTCAGCAATGATCAGGAAAGAATGAAATTATCAATTTCCCTGCAGAATCTTCATCCGCATCACTACAGCTATGCTGGCCGCTCTTTGTTTGGCCAGCTCTGCCTTGGGGCCCTCAAAAAGTTCATCCACGGTTTCGGCAAACAGCTTATTCCAGCGATTGAAATGCTGTTGTGAAAACACTGCCTTCTTATGGATCTTCCTGTGTACCTCGAGGGGGTTGCCGGAATAGCCTCCGGTGAAGAAAATAGCATTGCCCCAGAATTTATACATCACCGGAAGATGCTTTTTCCAGTTGATACTGAATATGGTTGTAAAGAAAGGCCCTATCACAGAGTCTGCTTTTGCTTTTTCATAAAAACTATTCACCAGCAATTCAACATCTTTGTTATCGGCCAGGTCTTTTTTCATGACTGGTATTAATTCAAAAGGTTAAACCAACTTGTGAAGGCAATATTTTTCTACAAGGGGGAACAATTGTCTTTCCTCTTTCCGGATGTGCTTCTCCAGCAGCTCGCCCGATGCATGCATAGCAGCATCAGTATCCTCGCTACTGTTCAATCCACCAAACATATCTTTCAATATGGCATGCTCTTGTATAATAGCTGCACATAAATCATCAACCGCTTCATTACAGCCCTGCACTCTTGTTATCAACATTTCTTCCTCCCGAAAATGAGGCAATAGGTGATGCCGGAAAAAATCCATGGCATAATTTATTTTTTCTTCAACTGGTTCAGGTATGCCTTTATAACCATGCGGATTTCTTTTTAACACCTGTGCCAGTATCAAAGCATTGTGGTGCTCCTTAGAAAGAGGAATGAGTATTTCGTTTCGTTTCATGGGTTTATATTATTCAGACATACTAAAGGTCTTTGGTTTTGAAACGACGCAGCGACAGTAAGAGTGGAAACAGGCTCCATGTTACAAGCAACAATACAGATATCCACATCCCCCATTGCGAGCCAAAGAAATCCTTGAACACAGCTCCGGTATAACCCATCAATGCCGACACATCCATTTTCAGCAACACGAGTATGCGGCAAAGGTCAACGGGATTAAGTGTGATGATTCCTGTGATGAATTTTTCAACCGGGTAATCTGCAAACTGGAATAAAATGAATAAAAGAAGGCCATCGAACAGTAATGAAAAATAAAGCCACAACAGGATAGCAACGCCGAT
>JAFDXA010000244.1 GCA_018268185.1 Bacteroidota bacterium | reverse complement strand
GCACAACCCAGCTACCACTTTTAGATACATCAGTAAGCAGAATATGGTTTAAAGATAGCAGTGTGATTTTTGAAGTCAAGATAATTACTATTGAAACCATCCATTCAAAAATTACAACAGAAAAAATCAGTTTCAAGCCTTTTAAGTTTACTTATTTGGATTTAAGAACAATGAAATGCCAGGACTATATTACTTTAACAGATACCAGTTCACCAATTACTAATTATGTTTTAACTTCCGAAGGCGGAGACTTTTGGGAATTTTATTTGCCTAAAAAGGCAGATGACACATTAGGAATCAGAACTGTGTTACCAGATACAATTATTAACAAAAAATCTTACAAAAGATTGAAGATAGCTGCCGCAGACACTGTTGAACATGAATACTACATTGAGTGCAATGCAAAGCAAAATATTTTTCATTTGAATCGCACTCTGGATGAAATGTATCCGGGCTGCAAAATTGTAAAGTCAATTGAAAAGCGCAAGAACATTCCTTTCACTTATATTATTGAAGTAAACGTTTTATCAGATTCATTAACCATGAATGAAGAAAGCATCTTTTCTAAGTGGGCAAAAAATGCTTCGGAATGCAAATTACCTTTACTGGATTTCAGAAGTGCATCCAGTATAATGATGAAAATATATTCAAAGCAGCATCAGCCGAATTAACAAGATTGAAGTATTACAACCACAAGGGGAAGCGTAAAAGCTTCCCCTTGCTTGTTTGGAACAAAAGTGATTGTTCCTGTGTAAGTCTTTAAGAAAGCAGCCATTTGATTAAATTAGTCAAGCTTTGTAAAATGTAGGTAGTTATAATGACTATAATTTAGATTGTGGTTAGTGGTAGAAATAATGGCAAGAATTTAATGATAGCAGATACCATTGAGTAAATAATTGACAATACTTTCGACCAATTGATTTTCTTCTTGGGAGCCTGTAACGCTTCAGGGGATTGTGCAGGTGCTGGAAAGACATTGATAGTAATGTTTACCTGCGTGAAGTTTGTTTGCCCGCTGAATTGATTATTGTTGTTAACTACCATTTCAAAAAAGTTACAAATGAATAAAGTTAGAGTCCCCAAAAAATGGTGACAATTGCTTCATACCATTAAGCTGACTTTTTGAGTGGTAGTTGCAAAAAGAAGTGTTTAGCCTTCTCAACGAACTGGAGTAAAGATACTGCTTTTGTAGATTTGCAAGAAAAATATTTGGTGTTTGTTGAAGGGAAGAACCGCCTTTCGGGAGCCCTCCCTTTGTATATGCTAACCAAAGAAATGGATAGCAAGTTCCACAATGCCTACTATAAGCACTAAGGATTCAACAATCAGCAAAATGATGTTGAGTTTTGTGTGATTTTTCATGCAAGGAATTATAGCATCCATTTCATCGAAGTCAAGTCTTTTTGCCCTAATCCTTCAAAATAATTCCCTGACCGCTTCCCCTGCCCTATAGGCGCTTATCTGCCCCTGAATCACGTAAACCCTTCAAATGCCCCCAAAGGGCAGGGAATCAACGGAAAATCAATCATATATCGAAAATTCATACTATTAACTTAGGTGTTGGCAATTACCCATGCAATTGCATTTACAATTACCTGCCCCCTTTCTGCCCCTTTACCCTGACCAATGGAAATCAATAGCCTCAATGATTTCAAATAAATTGACGGCTCTATATGCCAGCCTGATTGTGATTCTGAGGGTCGCCGGTTCGAGCCCGGTCATCCACCCGATAAATAAGCCCCCTGCTTTATGGCAGGGGGCTTTGTTTATTCCTAAGTGGGCAAAAAATGCTTCGGAGTGCAAATTGCCTTTACTGGATTTCAAAATGCATCCAGTATAATTCTGAAAATATATACGAGACAACACTAAGTTTTTATCCGGGATTGATTAGGGTATTATATTGAAATTGATATGAGAGGATGTTCTGTCATCATAAATCAAAGAAAAAACAAGGCATCCCTTTATTTAAGTGCGATTTATGAAGATAATAAAATGGCTACCCTTAAGATAGCCATTAAAAAATCATTTGTGAAGCAGAACCTGAATTTCTACAACCAGGATTGAAAGCTGTAGAATCCAATGTAACAACTTCATCAAACCAGCGAAAAGTGTTGGCCAGGTTCTTGGCCTTTTAAATGTTTGGTCTGTCATGTTTCGTGGATTGGTTCCGATTTCGAAAAGCACTGGTGATATATCACCTTTTTCCAAGCCGCCCGTTGAGAGCTACATGACAGATTAATAGTCATAATTTACTACTATAATTACAAAAATCAAACAGACCTGTTTTATTTAACAGAACCTAATGTGCTTTCATTGAAACAAGCCGGGGAAGGAATTTGATAGCAGCGGCTATCTCCGGATAGACAGCAGGAAATAACTTTAACCAATTGATTTTCATATCGGTATTCGGAAACGCTTCGGGTGTTTGTACAACCGGGAAATACCCTTTACCCCTCTCCCGGCATTTTATGCTAAAAAAAGCATTGGCTTTTTTGTAGCCATTTTTTTGTAGCCAAAAATGTGGCTACAAAAAAATGGCTACAGATTTTTACGCTCATAAATCATTGGGCTTACTGATCTGTAATTTCAGCTACCGTAAAACCAACTGCAAAGAAATCAATCAACAACTTTATGATACAACAGGTTATTACAATTTACCATGCAATTGGATTTATAATTACCAACTCTGAGGCCCTGGGGAAAGGAATTCAATAGGTACAATCATCCAAAACAAATTGAGGGTTTATATGTCAACCTGGTGTGATTCTGAGGGGCGCCGGTTCTATTTCCGGAGATTCTTTTTTAAAGAATTCTGCCGTTCATCAATTAAATCCTCCTTAAGCGCTGTTTAACAAAACATTATCCGGAAATCTACGTTAGTTTACAAAGTGACGGTGCATTTATCGTTACTTTTACTACATGCAAAAAATTGCAGACTTTATGATGAGCAAAAAATTTATTCCAGTGGCGCTGGTACTGATAGCCGCCAGTTTTTTTCTTGCCTTCAAATCACAAGGCCGTACCGATACCGATGACAACCCCAAAAGCCGCCATGCCAGGATCCTCAGGAATGTAGGCGTTCTGCTGGAAGAAGGTCATTTCAGCCCGAGAAAGATCGACGATGCTTTCAGCAAAACCGTTCTCAAAAAATTTACGGAAGATCTTGATGATGAAAAAGACATCCTGCTTGCCAGCGATATCGAAAGCTTCAAAAAATATGAGAATAAGATCGACGATGAGATACACGGCAGTGAACTCGAGTCTTTTTATGCGATCAATGAAGTTTACCTGAAAAGGTTAAATGAAGCATCTAAAATTTACCAGTCGATACTTGCCAAACCCTTCGACTTTACCGTAGATGAATCTGTTCAACTGGAAGCTGATAAAAATAATTTCCCAAAAGATGAAGCTG
>JAFDXA010000243.1 GCA_018268185.1 Bacteroidota bacterium | reverse complement strand
ATACAGTGGTTACCTGCAGGATAACATCCGCTTATCAAAAAACAAATCCGACATCACCTTACATGCCGGTGTTCGCTACAATTATAACAGTCTGAACAAAGAATTTCTCATCAGCCCCCGGTTGCAACTCAGTTGGAAACCCGCCTGGAAAAGAGATATTGTTTTCAAAGCAGCCGCAGGCATTTATGACCAGCCTCCATTTTACAGGGAGCTGAGAAGATATGATGGTACGGTGAATACAGCGATCAAATCGCAGAAGAGTACGCAGTTTGTTGCAGGCATGGATTATAATTTCAAAGGCCCGGGCGGAAGGCCTTTCCGCATTACGGCTGAAGGTTATTATAAATCGATGACCGATGTAGTTCCTTATGATATCGACAATGTTAAAATAAAATACCTCGGCTCCAACAATGCCAAAGCGTATGCAGCGGGGTTGGAATTGAGGTTATTCGGTGAGCTGGTGAAAGATGCAGAAAGCTGGCTGAGCATTTCTTTCATGCGCACGAAAGAGAACCTGACCAGTGATTTTTATTACCAGTATAAAAATGCTGCCGGCGAGATCATTACGCCCGATACCCAGGACCAGGTGGTTGCCGACAGTGTTCGCAATGAAGTAGGTTGGGTGCGCAGGCCAACAGACAGGCTGATCACATTGGGTTTATACCTCGAAGATTATCTTTCTACAAATAAAAATTTTAAAGTACACCTGAACCTGCTGTACGGAAGCAATATGCCGTACAACATTCCCAACAGTGTTCGTTACCGGAATGGTTTGATCATTGATCCTTACATCAGGGTTGATATGGGATTCAGCGCTTTGCTGTTAAGTGAAAAATCGCTGCGCAGGAGCCATAGTCCGTTCAGGGGTTTCGACAATATCTGGGCAAGCCTGGAAATTTTCAATCTTATCAACCGCGACAATACCATTTCATACCAGTTGATCAAAGATTTTTCCAATACAACCTATGCCATACCCAACAGGCTAACGCCGAGATTGCTGAATGTGAAATTGCTGGCAAGGTTTTAGGGTGGGTTCTGTTTTTAAAACTGTATTCCTGTAAAACCATGTTTTCATCAAACCGGAAAAGAAGAATATTCATAACCTGCCTGTTATTGCTGGCGGTTCGGTCTATTTTTTGCCAGGTAACGATGCAACCCGGTTTGTATAAAGTAACCTTAAATATACAAGGAGTCGGGTATTGTTATATGAAACAGGATTCCAGTTTTGTTTTCTGCAGAACTAAAAGAATTAATTCCGCCAAAAGAAATGAAAATAGCTGGAAAGAATTCGACGACAGTATTTCAGGCGCGGGAATTGGTCGTTGGCATATAGAAGATTCCTTTCTTATTCTTTCTTTTAAAAATATGGCCGTGAAACCTCTTAGGTATACCAAATTAAAATATACCTCTAAAACTGGCCAGCCACATGATAGTTTATTTATAAATCTTAAAGTAAGTATGACAGGAAAAAAGAAGTCTATTCCTTTTCTCTTATCATTGCCCGCTTTTTTTACAACAGTTAAAGAAACTCCGGTAAAAATTGTAATTCCTTATACTCCAGCCGATACAGTATTAACGATTCATCTGACTGATGAATACAAATTTCCTTTGTACCTGAACAGGGAAAACAACATTCACGATATACAAATCGGGTTTCCTGATATGGAAACCCGGTTTGCCTCCATAGAAAATACTAATTGTTTTTTCTCATTTAATATGAACGGAAATATTTTCAAACACAGGTTTTTTCAAAAGGAAGATGCCGGCATAGAAAAAATACAAGCCATTTTGCAAAAGAACAGTATTTGGTTTCCTGAACGGAAAAATGTGTATAGTTATTTATTGAGTAAAATCAAAGAATGATCCGTAATTCAAAAGTCAGTTTCGGTTTATCCTCCTCAACCATTTCCATATCATCACCTTACCAGATATCGAACACCAAACAAGGAATAAATAACCATGAAATAATTCAAACAAACCTTCCTCCCCTCATTTCCAAATTTTCACATCCCCACATCTTAAACATTATCGAACAAGGAACAAGGGGATTTTGAATGATAAATTTTAAATGATAAATGCTGAATTAATAAGTAAATACCACGGAGGCACAAAGGCGCAGAGATTTTCAAATTGGCTCATTTTCAAATTTTCACATCATCCCATTTCCACATCCTAAATGCAATATCGAACAAGGAACAAGGAATGTTGAATGTAGAAGTATTGGCAGATCGTAAAACGAATTGATCCATTACCACATTTCCAAATTTTCACATTCCCACATCCACACATCCCCGCCTTCCCCAACATTTAACATTCCCCTTTTCACATCCCCTTGATTCTCTTTAAACTTTTCCACGAAATAGCCATCAATGTGAATAATTAAATTGGCATGAGATTCGTTTCTTAAATAATATTGAGAGGAATGAACTCTTAAGTTGGTCTAACAATTTTGCTCACCCAGAACCTGTTTTTCCTGAAAGATGGAAAAGCAGTTAAAACGAAAAACTTTGACAGACACGATCATTAACCTCGAAACCGTAAACCCAATTGAATTCTTTGGCGTCAACAACGGAAAGCTCGACATTCTGAAAAAGAAATTTCCCCTTTTGAAAATTTTAAGCCGCGGCACGCAGATAAAATTGAGCGGAGCCCCGGAACAAATTGAGGAAGCCAAAGAAAAAATAGACCTGCTGATACAATACCTGGAACGGAACGGACACATGAGTGAGAATTACTTCGACCAGATCCTTGGTGGAGATGACGAAAAAGTAATTGACAATTTCATTGACCGCAACCCCAATGATGTATTGGTATTTGGCCCGAATGGTAAAACAGTAAGGGCCCGCACAGCCAACCAGAAAATGCTGGTGAACGCCTGCGATAAAAATGACATCGTATTCGCCATTGGCCCCGCCGGTACCGGTAAAACCTATACGGCCGTTGCACTGGCAGTTCGTGCGTTGAAAAACAAACTCGTAAAAAAGATCATCCTCACCCGCCCGGCCGTAGAAGCAGGTGAAAGCCTTGGCTTTTTACCCGGCGACCTCAAAGAAAAGATCGATCCATACCTGAGGCCATTGTACGATGCACTGGATGATATGATACCTGCCGACAAACTGGGCTATTACATGAGCACCCGAACGATCGAGATCGCTCCACTGGCTTACATGCGTGGCCGTACGCTTGATAATGCATTCATCATCCTGGATGAAGCCCAGAATACAAACGACCTCCAGATCAAGATGTTCTTAACACGTATCGGTCCGAATGCAAAAGCCATCATCACAGGCGATCCTACACAGATCGACCTGCCGAAAAACCAACACAGCGGTTTGTTCAAGGCTACCAAAATTCTGAAGAACATCGACGGTATTGCTCATATTGAACTGGATGAAGAAGATGTTGTAAGGCACAAACTCGTTAAATCCATCATCAAGGCTTACAACAAATACGATGAAAAACACGCCCACGAAGCGGAAAAAAAATAGTTCAGTATTTTAGTGAAACGATTGATACGACCCTTGATAAGGTGGCCCTTCGGCTACCTTATTTTATTTACAGCTTCCTGCAAACAGGAGCCTTCTTACCATTCATTTGTGATGACCCATGCAGATTCGGTTAAACAGCAGCAACTGTATCACCGGGCCTTTGTACGCATCGCAGGCGTAAAAGACAGCATCCGGAACGGCGACCTCATCACAAGGAAGGGAAATGATTTTACCAGTGAAAGCCTTTCAACACTCAACCGGAGAGATCACCGTTATTCGCATTGCGGTATTGCCAGCATTGAAAACGATACCGTTTTTGTTTACCATGCCCTGGGAGGTGATTTTAATCCCGACCAGAAGATCAGGCGTGACCCACTGGAAGTATTTGCAGAGCCCTATACCAACCGGGGCATCGGTATATTCAGGTTCAGTGTGGCAGACAGTATCAAAGGCAATTTTGTAAAACTCGCCCGTTCTTTTTACGACCGTGGTATCATGTTCGATATGGACTTCAGCCTTAAAACAAAAGACCGGATGTATTGTGCCGAGTATGTTTACTGCTGCTTTACCGAAGCCAGCCATTTTAAACTGGCTTTCAACCACAGCTATATTAAAGACTTTGAGTTCATCGGTGTTGATGATCTTTTCCTTCACCCGCAATGCAGGCCGCTATCTGAAATTGTATATAAATAAAGGGTATGATTTAGCAATTAAACCCTACTTTTGGCACTTAAAATAAATAACTGTTATGAAAAAAATTCTTTTAGCGGTTGTATTACTATCAACTGTTTCCTTCATTGGCTGCAAACCAGGCGGAGGTGATGACCCGAAAACGGTTTTATCTAATTTCTTTGAAGCATTATCCAAAAAAGACATTGCCACTGCAAGGAAGCTGGCCACGAAAGACAGCAAGTCGATGATCGATATGATGGAAATGGGTATGAATATGGGCAAGGATTCCAAAGACAATGATAAGTTCAACAAAGACAAAATGGAATTCGGCGAACCAAAGATCGAAGGTGATAAAGCTACCGTATCTGTAAAAGAAAAAGGAACGGAAGACACCCAGAACTTCATCCTGAAAAAAGAAGATGGTTCATGGAAAGTTGCTTTCGATAAAGCATCGATCATGAGCATGGGCATGGAAAAAATGAAGAATGAAGGCATGAACCCGGCCGATAGCCTGGATAAAGCCATGGACAAACTGAAAAATATGGACATGGATTCACTGAAAGACAAAGTGAATGAAGGCATGCAAAAACTTGATTCTATCAAGAAAGCTGCTGAAGCCAAAACCAATTGATCTTTATTTCAACTGATAGTTAAAAGCACTCTTCGGGGTGCTTTTTTATTTTGCTTAACTGAAAGATGTTTAACTTTATTGCAATTATTACACTATGATCAGAAAATTGTTTCTTGCAGCGATGCTGTTCACCCTGTATGCAGCCTGCAACAGCAAAAAAGAAGAAAAGCCAACCACGGCGCTTGACACAGGAAGGGCTTTTATCAGGGCCAGTCTCGACGGTGATTTTAAAACTGCAGAACAATACCTGCTGAAAGACAGCCAGAACATCGACCTCTT
>JAFDXA010000242.1 GCA_018268185.1 Bacteroidota bacterium | reverse complement strand
GGAAAAGCTTTTATTAAAAAGGAGATCGCAAAGGCCCGGATAAAAATGAAAACGGCTGATTTCTGGTTGCGTTACCTGGAGCCAACAGCCTATCACAAAATAAACGGCCCACTGGCAGTTGAATGGGAAACTGAAGTGTTTGAAAAATTTGAACGCCCTTACAAACGGGAAGGCGCCGGTTTTACCCTGGCAGAAAATTACCTGGATGAAAAAGAAGCGGATCCAAAACAACTGAAAGCTTATATTGACTCATCCATCAAAACCATGGATGTTTATTTTGCCGATTCGGTTACCCGTAACCTTGACAGTTATCATCATTTCTTCTTAGCGAACCGGCTTTTCCTGCTTAATCTTTCTGCCATCTATACTACAGGCTTTGAATGCCCTGATACCCGGAACATCATTCCCGAACTTGTTAGTATGCTTCGTACCACTAAAGAAATTTATGCTGCCTACAACAGCAGTTTCCCTGCATACCCATTGGATAGCGAATATCTTAACCTGTATGATCACTGTATTGAATTTGCCGACAAACAGGATTCAGACCCAAACAGGTTCGATCATTTCCATTTCATTAAAGATTATGTAAATCCGCTTTTCGCTCTAAACCAGCAACTGATCCGCCATTACCAGGTGGTTTCCAACAGCTTCAATGATTATAGCCTGGATGACAACAGTGTTTCAATATTTGACAAGTCGCTTTACAAAGGACAGAATACAAAAGGTATTTACCTCGCAGTAGATGATAGCGCCATGCTTGGCGAAATAAAACAGGTTGGCAAATTACTTTTCTATGACCCCATCCTGTCTGTGAACAATCAAAGAAGCTGTGCCTCCTGTCATAAACCGGATCAATATTTTACTGATACAGCTACAAACACTGCTTTTCAACTGGACCACAGCAACAAGCTTCCACGAAATGCCATATCACTTGTAAATACTGTATTCAATCACCTGGCGATGCTTGATGGCAAACACACATCACTCCTGAATCAAGCGCTGAATGTTACAACCAATCCCATTGAAATGGGAAGTACTGAAAAAGAGATCGTGGAAAAAGTAATGAGCTGTAAAGAATATGCAAAGGCTTTCAGAAAATTTGTACGGCTTACACCAAATGCAAAAGAGATCAGCCTGGCCCATATTGTTTCTGCAGTGATCATCTACTACAGCGGCTTCAGTAATTACTATGCAGGTTTTGATGAAGCCATGAATCAGCACAAAACATTAGCCCCTGCTGCTATAAACGGTTTCAATATTTTTATGAGCAAGGCGCAGTGCGGCACCTGCCACTTCGTTCCGCAATTCAATGGCGTTAAGCCTCCGTACATCAACACCGAGTTTGAAGTTATTGGTGTTCCTTCAGATACTTTTTACAGGAATATAAGTACAGATAGTGGACGTTTTCTGATAAACCCGGTTCCGGAAATGCTGCATGCTTTCCGAACAGCCACTTTACGTAATGCCAGGCATACCAAGCCTTACATGCACAACGGCGTTTTCAATACCCTAGACGAAGTGATCGATTTTTATAATGCCGGTGGAGGAAAAGGAAAAGGCTTGAAAGTTTTCAACCAGACACTCACTGAAGATTCCCTGAAGTTAACCGCCGCAGAAAAAAAAGACCTGCTTGCTTTTATTCATTCATTGGATGAAGACATACCTTTTGAGCCCCTTCCACAGAAATTACCGGTATCTTCGGATGCCATGCTTAACGACCGGAAGCCTGGCGGCACTTATTAAGATTTATGAAAAAAATTTACATCATAGCAGCCTTTGTGAGCATGGTAAGCATTGTACAATGTTCTTCAGAAAAAAAAGTTGCCTATAATATTGACCCCTCGTTACCAGAACCCAAAAAAGCCGAATTGCGGGCCAATCTTGAAAAAGGAAGATTGCTCTTTAAACAGCATTGCAGCGAATGTCATGGCATTAACCAGAAAGGCAAAAAAGGCATTCCGGATTTTACCAGCCAGGAGATCAAAGATTACAGTGTTGCATACAAGGCGCTCGACAAAAGGAATCATGCGGTGGCCAAAAAACTGCTGCCTGAAGAAATGTCGATGATCATCACCTTTCTGCAACTTCGTAAAATAGATTCCATTCCGGCTCACAGGCATTAGTGTAATACCATCTAAAACTAAAAGCCCCGGCAGTAAAAAACTCCCGGGGCTTTTAAAATATGCTATTTGCTATTTTATTCTTTGATCAGTTTAACTCTCCAGTTATCACTGCCTGAAGACACCTCTAAGAAATAAACACCTTTGCCGAGATCGCCGAGATTATCAATTGTTAAGTTGTTAAAGCCTGTGTTCACATCACGCCTGAGTTGTTTAACAACAGCACCCTTTGAATCAATGATCCTGAAAGTTGCCTTACCCTGCGCTTTGAAAGTAGCTCCAAAAAGGAACTCTGTTTTAAAAGGATTCGGCGAGATGGTAACCGCTGCCGTGGTTCTTGTTCCGGAGAATATGCGAACGATAAACGAATAAGTGAATTTACCATCTTTGTCTACCATCTTCAGCTTGTAATAAACATAACCATCCAGGAAATTATCATCCCTGAAATTATATGAATTAAAAACAGATGAGCCTTTTGCATTTACCGTTCCGATGCTGGTATAGTTGGCCCCGTCGTAGCTACGCATGATCTCGAAATGTTCAAGATCAACTTCCTCTGCGGTGGTCCAGGTTAATGTATTCACATTGTCTTTCCCGGAAACACTGAATGAAAGCAGTTTGATAGGCAATGGCGGCCCGCATTGAGGGAATATTTTAGATGAATCAATTGTTGACAGTCCTGCTGCATCTGTAACAGTGAGTTTCACAAACCAGTAATAGGTTTCACCGTTGCAGCCGATTCTCGATATCACGGCCGAAGTAACTTTATCAGTATCGCTCGGCTGGATATGCTGGTGCGTATTGTGACGCAGGATCGTTTGCCATTCGTAATGCAATTCATCCGGGCCGTGTTCAGCATCTGTAACCACGGCCAGCAGCGCATAACTTGTATCACTTGATATCCTGTACGTAGAATTATTGATAGGGCTGGTAATAGCCACGTTGGGTGGTGTATTGTTGATGGAAATAACCAGGCTGTCAGTTGTTGAATCGTTGGCAATATCTTTTACCGTAAGCTTAACAACGAATTCTTTCGGCGCAGAAGATCCGGAGCTGAATACATGTGCAGGGTTTGCAATAGCGCTGGTGGGTGAACCATCATCAAAATCCCAGGTATAGGTAAGAGCACCTCCTTCCGGATCGAATGAATTGCTGCCGGTAAGGTTTACTGTCAATGGACCGGGCCCATAGTGTACATCTGCACTTAACTTTACGATCGGTGGCTGGTTTCCGCCAAACCGGATCTTGCGTATAAAACCACCCGCAACATCAGTAGTATAAAGGTTTCCATCCATCGGGCTCTGGCTGATATGCACAACCGTTCCATAATTGCGTGCGAAAGAATCAACCGATTCAAGTTGCTCTATATTCTGCATCTTGGCATTCTTGATCCATTGCCCGCCATAATCAGCTATAAAAAAGGAGTTGTCATATTGCACAGGATAAGTACAGGCCGGATAACGTGTAAACCAGTAAGCTCCCGTTACAGAATTTCCCCTGAAAGGGGCGCCTGATATGCCGGAGCCGGGTGTTCCAACCTGTTTGATCTCATAGTCATTACTTGTAAAAACAGCGACACGGGCACTGTCGAAATTATGCTTCCAGTCTAATGAAGGTATGCGATGAAAGAAACGATTGTCATTCACACTATTGATTACAACAGAACTGTTGCAGGGATTATAAACACGATGATCGTTATCGGCCGTGGCATTTTTGAGCAGGTTCCAGAAAGTAAAGAACTGCTGGGTACAACCACTTACATTATACAACGGGTTGGGCTCATCTTTGTTCTCGAGATTTGTAAGCGTTCCATAATTCAGTTCTAAACTCAATCCCTCATAATAAGGCCAGCCACAGTTAGATGCAGGTTCCCGGATTACGGTAAGTTCTTCGATATCTCCCCAACCCACATCAGTAACATATATCTCCCCTATATCACCTGTGGCAGGATTTGCAGAGCCTGTATTGGGCTTAAGCTGCATACGGAAAGG
>JAFDXA010000241.1 GCA_018268185.1 Bacteroidota bacterium | reverse complement strand
TGCCGCTCCAGCCGCCGCCGCTCCAGCTGCGAAAAAGTAAGTTTTACCGGTTAAATATTTGCAAGCCCTTCATCAGAAGGGCTTTTTTTTATCGGTAACTGATTGGAATCTACAAACAATTACCTTTGCACTCCTAAAATACCAGATATGGGAATGGACAGAAATACGGTGATTGGCTTTATTTTAATCGGCGCCTTGTTGATAGGTATGTTTGTTATTAACAGCAGGAGCAGGTTGGCTTATGAAGGCGAACAAAAGAGAATAGCAGATTCAATAGCTAAATTGAAACCGAAAGTTGATTCGAATGCAATAAAAAAGGATATCGCCAAAGCAGATTCACAGCATATAGCACAGCAGACAGCAGCTTTTGGCGGAAATGGCCTTCAACAGGAATTAACAGCGGTTGAGAATGATGTAATGAAGATTACTTTCAGTAACAAAGGAGGTCAACCGAAAACTGTAGAACTGAAAAAGTATAAAACACTTTCCGGGCAGCCCGTACAACTGCAGAAAGGCGACTTCAATAAAATATCGTACAAGATCAATGCTACAGATAACAGCACAGCCGAAACAGACAATATTATTTTTTCGCCGGGAGTTGTTTCAGAAAATGCCGATCATAGTAAAACCGTTTCATTTACAAGTGGCGACTCAACCGGCAGGCAGATAGTGCATCAGTATGTGATCAGGCCAAATGATTATCTTATTGATTTTAATATCAGTATTAATGGAGTCGACAGGCTTTTTACACAACACAATGCTTCTTTTTTGTGGCAGACCGAAACCGAGCAGGTAGAGCAGAATTATGAATTTGAAAAAACACAGACACATATCTGTTATGTAAAAGATGGCAAGTATGATTTCGAATATCTCGGAAATGGCGATGAAAAAGAATTTTCAAAACCTGTTGATTGGTTAAGTGTTAAACAACAGTTTTTTGCAACAGCATTACTGGCAAAGAACAAATTCTACGGTGCCAATGTTGTATGGACCGTACCCAAAGACAGCAGCGCTCATTATATAACACGTGCCGTTGCAACAGCCAATATCAAATTACCTGCCGCTGCAAATGCAGTACTGCCATTCCAGCTTTACTTCGGCCCCAGCGATTATAATGTATTGAAACACTATGATAATAAAATGGAGGAGATGGTTCCTTACGGAAGCGGGGTATTTGCTTTCGTTAAATATATCAACCGCCATTTCCTGTTACCCGTATTCGATTTTCTTCAGAAGTATGTGGCCAGCATGGGTATTGTGATCCTGCTGCTTACATTGCTTATTCGTCTTATCACTTCGCCGATCCTTTACAAGAGCTACCTGAGTGGCGCCAAAATGAAAGTGCTTAAACCCGAAGTCGATGCCTTAAAGGAAAAGTATAAAGATGATCAACAGGCTTTCGGGATGGAACAGATGAAACTCTGGCGATCAGCCGGCGTTAGTCCATTGGGTGGTTGTTTGCCCGCCTTGCTGCAGATCCCGATCTTCATGTCTTTATACTACTTCTTCCAATCGAATATTGATTTGCGGGGTAAGAGTTTTCTTTGGGCGAAAGACCTGGCAACTTATGATTCTGTTCTTCAATTGCCTTTCAATATCCCTTTTTATGGAGATCATGTGAGCCTCTTTACCTTAACGGCAGTGATTACAAGTTTGCTCATCTCTATCTATAGTATGAGTAACATGCAGGATAACAGCAACCCGGTAATGAAATACATGCCTTATATATTCCCTGTGATATTATTAGGCGTATTTAACAAACTGCCGGCAGCGCTTACCTGGTATTATACGGTTTCCAATACCATTACGCTTCTTCTGCAGATAATTATTCAGAAGTATATCATTGATCATGATAAAATCATGGCCGAAATAAATGAGAACCGCAAGAAACCGGTTAAAAAGTCAAAATTGCAGGAGAGAATGGAAGCCATGCAGGAGACACAGAAAAAAATGCAGGAACTGAAAAACAAGACTGGCAAAAAGTAAAATAAATCGTTAATATTAACAGGGAACCCCGGCAATTGACTGTCCGGGGTTCTTCTTTAACTACCGGAAGGCAATTTGGCACGGGTTTGTATTATCTTTATTCTATAATTAATCGAAAATGAAAGATTGGTTTAAATACCTGTTAGCGAGCACTGTTATTTTTACCTTAACCACCTTAACTGGCTTTGCACAAAAGCAGGTAAAAGAAGTAACACTGACTTATAAAATATCGATTGAATCTTCCGGTAAAACACAGGTAGGGTCTAACCTGGATGGCGCAAGTTATACAGTATATGTAAAGGGAACTGACAGCAGGTGTGATATGGTAAGCAGTCTTGGTTCCGAATCAAATTTGTATGATTCCAAAGAAGGTAAGGGCTATATTCTTAAAGAATACAGTGGACAAAAACTGATGATCACACTCACCAGTGAAAACTGGGCGCAGAAGAACCAGTATTTCCAGGGAATGAACTTTACCATAGATAATGCAGCGCAAACAATAGCCGGCTTTACCTGTAAAAAAGCGACGGCCAAAACCAATGATGGCAAAACCGTGATTGTGTACTTTATGCCCGATGTTACAACTGCCAATAAGGATTACAACAATGCATTTAAACAACTGCCAGGTATTCCTGTGCAATATGAACTTGAATCCGGTAAATTAAAGTTCACGTATACCCTTACAGGTATCAGCTATGATCCTGTTCAGGAAACTAAATTCGATATTCCAAAATCGGGTTTCAGGGTGATGACCTACGACGAAAACCAACAGTTAAAAAAAGGTTGATAGGAGAAAAGTATCCCGGCGTTCAACAATAGGATAAGAAAAATTACCAGTA
>JAFDXA010000240.1 GCA_018268185.1 Bacteroidota bacterium | reverse complement strand
TACACTATCTGTCGGCCTACACAGTAAGCCGCAGCATTTATCTACTTATTTCTTTGAAAAGAAATCAGCCGGCCAGCAATTAACAGCTCCCAACAAAGAACTTGATTTCTCAAAAGCAGTTCATGTTGTATTATCATATGAAAAAGGATTGGCTGGCGGTATGAGATTCAAGGCAGAAGCTTATTACCAGCATTTGTATAAAATTCCGGTAGAAAAAGACAGCAGTGGATTTTTCTCTTTTATAAATGCAGCCAATATTTACGATCTGTATTACACAGATTCATCTCTGGTAAGTGAAGGAAAGGGCAAGAACTACGGAATTGACCTCAGCCTGGAAAAAACTTTTTCAAAGAATTATTATTTCCTGGTGACAGGTTCGCTTTTCAATTCAACATATAATACCTATTCCGGTAAAGCATACAGCACAAAATTCAACCGCAATTACCAGGTGAATATTCTTGGCGGAAAAGAATGGAAAACTGGGAAGTTCAAAAGAAATATCCTGGGCATCAACGGTAAGATACTTGCCAGCGGATCGCTTAGAAATTCTCCCATCGACCTGGCGGCATCTCAACAGGAAGGTAAAGCAGTATATGTTCAGGGAGCGTATTATACCCTGAAAGGAGATCCTTACTACAGGCTTGATATTGGCTTTACTTACAAGATGAATTTCAAACACGCCACACACTCATTTTCATTCGATATTCAAAATGTAACCAATCACCGGAACCTGTACGATTCGTTCTATGATAACAATAAGAAAAAGATCAAGAAAGAATACCAAATGGGTTTCTTCCCCATATTTAATTACAGGATAGAATTTTAAGCAATTACATAGGTTCGTACGGGGCATTCATCAACAATGCCCCGTACTTTTGTATTATGAAAGAAAGCAGTATTGAAATTTTTCTCAACAAAAAAGTGAGGGAATACAATACCGCTTCTTTTATTCCAGATGATCCGATCTGCATTCCGCACCTGTTCTCAAAAAAAGAAGACATTGAGATCGCCGGGTTCTTCGCTGCAATTTTTTCCTGGGGCAACAGAACCACGATCATTAATAAGTCAAAAGAACTTATGCAGTTGATGGACCATGCTCCTCTTGATTTTTGCCTGCACCACAGCGACAATGACCTGAAAAGGGTTCTCCATTTTAAACACCGCACATTCAACACTACAGACCTGCTTTACTTTATTTCCTTCTTTAAAATGCATTACAGTAAACACAGGTCACTGGAAACCGCTTTCAGCAAATGGATGAAGAAAGATGATGCTAATACAGAACAAGGCCTGAATGGTTTTTACAATTATTTTTTTTCTCTTGAAGACGTTCCGGGGAGAACCATGAAACACATTGCCAGCCCCGCAAAAAAAGCCAGTTGCAAAAGACTGAATATGTACCTGAGGTGGATGGTGAGAAAAGATAGATCCGGCGTTGATTTTGGTATATGGAAAACGATTTCTCCCGATCAACTGGTTGTACCTTTGGATGTACATGTAGCAAGGGTTGCAAGAAAATTCGGGCTTATCAGCAGGAGTGCTACAGACTGGCAAACAGCCGTTGAGCTCACCAATAAAATGAAGCAACTCGATCCCGGGGATCCTGTTAAATATGATTTTGCACTTTTTGCGCTTGGCGTACTGGAAAAATTCTGATCATGGATACTGGAATCATACAATACATTAACCGGCAGTTTGACTTATCTATCCAGGAAAGCCTGGGAGAGGAACGGTTAATAGAAATATTATCACATAAGATCAATGAACTCATAGAGAATGATTTCAGCAGGCTTGTACAGTTGCTGTACAGCATTGATGTAAGTGAACAGAAATTAAAATCATTGCTAAGGGAAAACCCAGATACAGATGCAGGAAGAATAATTGCCCATCTTATACTCGAACGGCAAAAGCAAAAACTACAATCAAAGGAAATTTTCAGGCAAAACCCGGAGCTTGATGACTCCGAAGAAAAATGGTGATCATTGATCCCAGGAAGCCTAAATTACTTTTTCTGAAACATCAGTTCTTTCACCTTCTCCTTATCTTCTTTTTCATTTTTCAGGTCGAACATGGTGCCGAATATATGATCCCACAAAGTACTGCTTACACCAAAGCCCTTGTCAACATGCTTGTAATGATGTAAATGGTGATTCCGCCAAAGTCCTTTCATCCATTTAAAAGGAGGATTCCATGCATGGATAGCATAATGCATGCTGCCATATATAAGATACCCGAAAAGAAAGCCCGGGAAAAATGCAAATGCCTTTTCACGCAGCACCAGGTAAAAAATACCAAAAAAGAAGGAAGCAATGATCAGGCTTGGAACTGCCGGCATAAACAGGCGCTCCTTATCCCGGGGATATTCATGATGATTCCCGTGTAATATATAGTTGATCTTTTTGCCACGTTCTGAGGTTGGATGAAAGTGAAAAACGAACCTATGCAATATATATTCAGTAAAACTCCAGAAAAAAGCGCCGCTTAACGACAGGAGGAAAACCGACATCCCGTCAAACCCGATTGTTCTGAAGGAATAGTAAGGAAGCAATATCAGAACAGGAAGATACATCGACCAGATCACGATCGGGTGCGTTTTCGTGAGGTATTCAAGGTAATTATTCTTAAAAAGCTGAGCCTGCCCTTTGTTATAAATTTTATCGAATTCCATCGTACTGCGATTAACAATGCAAATATATAAAATCATTTTTTTACATGGTTGGCCGAGTGCTAAATTTGTCATCTTAACATTGTTATATGAAACTGGTTACATATTTGAAAGAAGAACATGAACAACTGGCTCTGTTGATCAATGGACGCCTTTACGATACCGATCAACTTCACCCCGACCTGCCCATAAGCATGGCCATGTTTTTGAATTATTGGGATGATGTAATGCCTCTTGCTCTGGCCGCAGAAAAAAGTGTGAAGGACGGGCATGGAAGAACGATTGTTTCTTCTCCTTATGAAGGAGCTGATCTGCTGGCTCCAATTCCCCACCCTACCAGTTGCAGGGATGGCTATGCATTCAGGCAGCATGTGGCCGCCGCCAGGCGAAATCGTAATGTTGAAATGATTCCGGAATTCGACCAGTACCCGATCTTTTACTTTACCAACCATAATAGCGTCCAAGGACCTGGACCGATCTATTGCATGCCGGATCATTTCAATAAGCTTGATTTTGAACTGGAAGCTGCAGTGGTGATCAACCGTGCCGGAAGAAATATTAAAGCTGATGAAGCTGATGATTATATCGCAGGGTTGATGATCATGAATGATATGAGTGCCCGCGAATTACAGATGGAAGAAATGAAACTGAATCTTGGTCCGGCCAAAGGAAAAGATTTTGCTACGGTAATCGGCCCCATGCTTGTAACCCTGGATGAATTGCAGCCTTTTGAAATCCCCTGCAAAGAAGGGCATATCGGTAAATCCTGGAACCTGGGGATGAAATGCTGGGTTAACGGCGTGCAGGTAAGTGAAGGAAATGTGGGGGACATGGATTGGACTTTTGCCGAGATCATCGAGCGTTGCAGCTATGGTGTAAATCTGTATGCCGGCGATGTTATCGGAAGTGGTACTGTGGGAACGGGTTGTTTTCTTGAACTGAACGGAACCGGAAAACTCAACGATCCCAATTACCAGCCACAATGGTTACAGGAAGGCGATGTTGTTGAAATGGAAATCGATGGGCTGGGAAGATTAACCAACAATATTGTAAAAGAAGACAGTGATTTTTCGATCCTGGCGTTGAAGAAGATGTAAATAGTATCCAGGATAGAAGAAGTTTAATAAAAAAGCTGCATTTCGATTTGAACAAAAATGACTGCAGGGATAAAGGCAAACAAAACATGTTTACAATAAACTTAAAAGAACTCAAACCTGCTGAAGTGCAGAACTACCTGCAACATGCAATAGCTCCTCGCCCCATTTGCTTTGCATCAACCATTGATAAAGCCGGGAATATCAACCTGAGCCCGTTCAGCTTTTTCAATTTATTTTCTTCGAATCCTCCCATCGTTGTTTTTTCGCCGGCCCGAAGGGTGAGAGATAACACTACAAAACACACTTTACAGAATGTAGAAGAAGTTTCTGAAGTGGTGATCAATATAGTCGATTACGACATGGTGCAACAAACCTCCCTGGCAAGTTGTGAATACCCAAAAGGAACCAATGAATTTATAAAAGCCGGTTTTACTGAAGAAGCAGCCAGCATGGTGAAACCTCCGATGGTAAAAGAAAGCAAAATCAAAATGGAATGCAGGGTGAATGAAATAAAACCATTAGGTACGGGAGGTGGCGCCGGTAACCTCGTCATTTGCGAAGTGCTCTGTATGCATATTGATGAAAGTATCCTGGATGAGCACAAAAAGATCGATCAGACAAAACTGCATCATGTTGCAAGGCTGGGCGGGGATTGGTATTGTAAAGTGGATGAAAGCAATCTTTTTAAAGTTGCTAAACCAAATACACAACTCGGCATTGGTATAGATGCTCTCCCGGAGAGCATCCGCATCAGTTCTATTCTTACAGGCAATAACCTGGCACAATTGGCAAATGAACATGAAATGCCAACTGTTGACGCTGCTTTTGACGATGAAAAACTCAAAAATATCATCCAGTATTATTCTATTAACCCGGAAGAAATGGAAAAAGAACTACACCGTTATGCAAAAGAATTGCTTGATGAGCAACGCTTGAAAGACGCCTGGCAGGTTTTACTCGCTGCAAATTAATCGGGTCGATGCTTGCAAATTAGGTTCAGACTTACGAACTTTAGAGAAATCTCTTTCATCATATACCCTTGAAAAAGTTTTTTATTTATATCATCCTGCTGTTTCAGTTCTATGTTTCATTCGCCCAAACGGATAGTGCATCTCCTGTAATTACAGCTTCATACCAGCAGGTAAAGGAATTCTTATCAGATCAGCGTAAGAACAAAACTGATTTTTCTTATTACAGGAAGCAAATAAATCAATGGCTTTCCGTTGCATATAAGAAAGAACCTGCAACTGCTGTATTGGCAAACGACAGCTACCTGATCCAGGTAATGCCATTGCAATATGATGCCAGAGGGCTGCAGTGGATTTCTCCCAGCAGAAAACATGATTACAGGGAAACCCGGCAATATCGAAACCTATCTTTCGGGGAACAGGTAATGAGTGATGTTATTTCATCGGCCGCTGGCAGCCTGCTCAATAAAAGAAAATCACGCTACCATTACAGCGCTGCAGAGAACAAAAAACCTTATAGCAGGCCTTCCTTTCTGCAATTTTAAAACGAACCGAAAACCTTTTTTAATAATTCTGTTGTTCTTGCCGCTAAATTACTCCTGATATTACGTTCCTCTTTTGCAACCAGGTCAAACAGGGCATCAGTAGCTTTTCCTGTAACAAAACTGGTAAGATCCGGATTGATCTTGTTTATTGTAGTTGGAAAACTGTTGTATGTGTTGATGATATCACCGTAGTATTTGGTTGCATTCACTTTATCAAGTGAAGATTTGATCACAGGAGTAAATGCTGCGATCAACTTCTCGGTTGTTTTAACCCTGAAAAAATGAGTGGCACTGGTATCGCCGTTTTTCACCAACCCGATCGCATCGCTTAATGTCATTGAAGTAATGGCATCTACAAAGATCGGCCTGGCATAACCTGCGGCATCTTCAGCTCCGCGGTTAATCTGGAGAATCGCTTTGTCAACTTCTTTTCCCAAACCTATGCTTCGCAGGGTATTCTCCACCTTTTTGGCATCAGGCGGCAACAATATTTTATAAAAAGCATCTTTAAAAAATCCATCTGTAGTATTCAACTGCAGCACAGCTTTGCCAAGGCCCTGCCCAAGTGCCTGTTTGATTGCTTCGGCTGCCTCAGATTCTGTGTACCCGCCAGCCCCGGCAGTTGTTGATACCTGGTTCAACACTTCGCAGGAAGAAAATGTAACTACAGTAAGAAAGAGTAAAATTGCTTTTCGCATATCCAGATGTTTTTGTTGTTAGAGCAAGTTTATTGCCAATTTGTTTAAAATGAAAGCCGAAAATAATTGAATTTCACTTTCAGTTAACCGGTTAAACCATTTTCAACCCGAAGGGTTTACCTTTGCTTCCCAATATTAACAAGTTTTACGATTAAATATGAGCACACAACATTTGTCTGAACAGGAGATCATCAGGAGAGAAAAACTGTCTGAACTGCAACGCATGGGTATTGATCCATACCCGGCGGCTCTTTACCCCGTAAATAGCACTGCAGCCTATATCAAAGAACATTACAAGGGAGAAGAGAACAAGGCCGACTTTGCAGATGTATGTATTGCAGGCCGCATCATGAGCATCCGCGACATGGGCAAAGCCAATTTTGCGGTAATCCAGGATGCCACCGGCAAGATACAGTTCTACATCAAGCAGGATGATATATGTCCTGGGGAAGACAAAAGCCTTTACCAGCATGTGTGGAAAAAACTGGTAGACATCGGAGACATTGTTGGTGTGAAAGGTTTTGTATTCACAACCAAAACAGGTGAAACTTCCATACACATAAAAGAATTCAGCATACTTACCAAATCGCTCAGGCCATTACCTGTGGTGAAAGAAAAAGACGGAGAAGCTTTTGATGAAGTTACCGATCCGGAATTCCGTTACCGGCAACGTTACGCCGACCTGATCGTGAACCCCGGTGTAAAGGAAACTTTCATGAAGCGGACTAAGATGATCAATGCGATCCGTGAATTTTTAAATGAACGTGGCGCTCTTGAAGTTGATACACCCGTACTGCAGAGCATTCCCGGCGGTGCGGCAGCAAGGCCTTTTATTACACATCACAACGCATTGGATGTTCCTATGTATATGAGGATCGCCAACGAGCTCTATTTGAAACGTCTTATTGTAGGTGGCTTCGATTGGGTGTATGAATTCAGTCGAAACTTCCGCAATGAAGGAATGGACCGTACGCACAATCCCGAATTTACGGTACTGGAATTCTATGTTGCTTACAAGGATTATGAATGGATGATGGATACAACAGAACAATTGCTTGAAAAAACAGCCATCGCTGTGAACGGAACTTCCACTGTTACCATTGACGGCAAAGAGATTGATTTCAAAGCGCCTTATAAAAGGATAAGCATGTATGATGCCATTAAGGAGCATACCGGCTTCGACATCAGTAGCATGGATGAAGATGGCATTCGTGAAGTATGTAAAAAACTGAATATTCATGCTGATGTTAAATGGGGTAAAGGGAAATTGATAGATGAGATCTTTGGAAGTAAATGTGAAAGCCACTATGTGCAGCCTACTTTCATCACAGATTACCCGGTAGAGATGAGCCCGCTCACCAAGAAGCATCGCAGCAAACCGGGCCTTGTAGAACGCTTCGAGTTGATGATAAACGGTAAAGAAGTTGCAAATGCCTACAGCGAGTTGAATGATCCCATTGAACAACGCGATCGTTTTGAAGAACAGGCTCGTCTTATGGAACGTGGGGACGACGAGGCCATGTTCATAGATCACGATTTCTTGAGGGCATTGGAATACGGTATGCCGCCAACAAGTGGTATCGGCTTCGGTATTGATCGAATCTGTATGTTGCTTACCAACCAGCACAGCATACAGGATGTACTTTTCTTCCCGATGATGAGGCCGGAAAACAATCCTTAATTTTTAAAGTCATTTATAAAAATGAAAGCACGCCCGGTTTTGAGCGTGCTTTTTCTTTGCAGTAAGTTGCCGCCATCTATATAAATGGCTTCTGCTGAATTGGCTGAATAGTTGCAAAAAGTTATCTTGTACATCCAATAAAATTTATGAGCATGTTATATTCTGCAAAAAAGATTTTGTTTCCACTTTGCCTGTTGTTTACGTATGGTTTTTCATCTGCCCAACAAAAACAGCTTGGTGATGATCAGTATTTTAAAAGCAATTTTAAAAGTATCGTTCAGGGTTTGCCGAATGCAACCCGTTGGATCGACAACAGTCACTTTCTCCTGATAAAGGATGGGAAGACCTTGGTGGTGGATGCAAAAACCGGCGCTGAAAGAGAATCAACAGAAGCCGATAGAAAAACAACAACAGTTATAAAACCTTCCGCTTATTCCAAGAACGGAGACCTCTATATTAAAGAAGGCGATACAGATGTGCAACTAACCAACGATAAAGACAAAGAAGTAAATGCCACTATGAGTCCAGATGGTAATTATGTGGCTTATACAAAGAATAACGATCTGTATACGATCAATATTCACACAAAAAAAGAAACAAGGATCACTAATGATGGAAGTGACGTTATCCTGAATGGCTATGCCAGCTGGGTGTATTGCGAAGAAATATTGGGGAGATCTTCTACATACAAAACTTTTTGGTGGAGCCCCGATAGTAAGAATATTGCTTTTTTCAGAACCGACGACAGCCCTGTTCCTGTTTATACGATCACTGATGGAACCGGCCAGCATGGCTATGTTGAAACCATGCGCTATCCCAAAGTGGGAGACAAAAACCC
The DNA here is from genome assembly GCA_018268185.1 of Bacteroidota bacterium. Lineage (GTDB taxonomy): Bacteria > Bacteroidota > Bacteroidia > Chitinophagales > Chitinophagaceae > Ferruginibacter. The sequence goes on along the minus strand of JAFDXA010000240.1, from coordinate 8,698 downwards.
TGAAGTAAAAGTGGGAATCAGTGGCGCCGATGGAGGAAAGATCGTTTGGTGTGATTTCAATGAAAAAGACGATCAGTATTTCGGTATGCCTTACTGGAAACCCGATGGCAGCAGTTTGCTTGTACAATGGATGAACCGCAAACAAAACAATCTTAAAATCTGGGAAGTAAACAAAACAGACGGTAGCAAAAAACTCTTTTACAACGAAGAACAAAAAACATGGATAGACCTTGATGACGAAGGAAGCCGCATCTCCTTCCTGCAAAACGGAAAAGGATTCATTTTATTCAACGATGCTACAGGCTGGAAACACATGTATTATTATGATATGACAGGCAAACTCATCAATGCTGTTACCAGCGGTAAGTTCACTGTAACCGACCTTAATTACATAGATGAGAAAAAAGGAATCGTTTATTTCACTGCCCGTGGACTGGAGAATACTGCCAGGAAAGATTTTTACAGGGTGAACCTGAACGGAAAGAATTTAAAGCGTCTCACATTCGGGGAGTATAACCATGCCAACATTAACCTTTCACCGGATGGTTCTTATTTCATTACTACTTATAACAATGTTTCATCTCCGTCTAAAATGGCTATTGTAAATAACAGTGGCAAACTCATTAAGGAACTTGGTGATAGCAGAGCTGCAGAATTCAACGATTATCAAATTGCAAAAACAGAACTCGTAAGGGTTAAAAGTGACGATGGTTTGTATGATCTGCCAATGAAAGTTACCTGGCCGGTAAATATGGACAAAAGCAAAAAATATCCTGTGTTGATTTCAATATATGGAGGCCCAAATGCTGGTACCGTAATGGATAGCTGGGCACTTACCGGAACCCAGCAATGGTATGCAAAAGAAGGTTTGATACAGGTTGCTATGGACCATCGTGCCAGTGGGCATTTCGGTAAAGAAGGCGTGAACTACATGTACCATAACCTCGGTTACTGGGAAATGAAAGATTACAGTACGATGGTTAAATGGCTGATCGCAAATGGGCAGGCTGATCCTTCTAAAATATGTATAACCGGTTTCAGTTACGGTGGATACATGAGTTGTTATGGCCTTACTTATGGGTCAGATGTATTCACACATGGTATGGCTGGTGGCAGCGTAGTTGACTGGAGTTTATACGATACCCATTACACAGAACGCTACATGGGTACACTGGAAGATAATGCTGAAGGTTACAAAAAAAGTGCAGCACTTACTTATGTTGATAAGTACAAAGGAATGTTACAGGTTGTGCATGGTGTTATTGACGATAACGTACACCTGCAAAACAGTATCCAGCTTATCAGTAAACTGCAGGATGCAAAAAAAGATTTTGAATTCATGATCTACAGCGGAGGAAGGCATGGATGGGGTGGAAACAAAGGCATGCATTTTCAAAATCTTAAAACAAAGTTCATATACCGCTATTTACTGGAAAAAGAAGTTCCGAAAGGATTAATAAGATAATGAAACAAAAAGCCGCTGTAAAATTACAGCGGCTTTTTAATTATGCGTTTTTCTTAGATCGCAGTTTATTTCTCACGGTAAGATAATCGAGAAAGTAAATCACTTTTAAAGACAGGCTGTTGTACTGCGGGCCACTGACAGTATTATCAAGATTCCTGGTGTACTTGTTTTCAAACTCTCCTCCATATTGAAATGCATCGGCGATATCCTTCCATACAAGACTTATAAAACTTCCCTGTGCAAACTGCCAGTTATAAGCCAGGTCTACACTCATATAATTGTAATTCTGATCAACATTACGTGTAGTTGCTATACCTGGGGTTTGCAGGTCGCCATATTTATCCAGTTCGTAAAATTGCCTGGGATCTACTTTACTCCAATAGTGCCTTAACCTCAAAGTTAAGCCCATCTTATTGGTAAAGCTGTATTTTATATTGAAGATATTCTCTACGCTTTTCACATCTCTCCTTGAAAATATAATGCTGTTGCCATCACGGTATGCATACCCGGGCTGATCGTGAATATTGTTGACATCGATCATGTAATCAATAGAGAATTTTTTATTGAAGCGGGCCTTTCCTGAAAGGCTGTATTCATAACTCTTCCGTTTAAATATTCCTCCGGTTCCGGCAAAGAAACTTCCTGTCCACGAATACTTCTTGGCCGAATTGCTTTCATACCAGACATTCATTCCTATGCTTCCTTTATTCCTGAAAACACGCCCATAGGTACGTGCTTCATAAAAGTCATTGTAAGCAAAGTTTTTACTGATATTAAATCCAAGCCATTGAAGTTTTTTTGTTTGAGCGTTCCCATTGATATTAAATCCCAGGTTTTGATACATCATCGATTTTCTACGCAGATCATCTATGGGAGAAACAAGGCGCCCATACCAGCTGTTAAAGTTTATACGCATCTGGTTATACCAGTACCTGGGTTTGGTCCAGCTGTAACCCATATATAATCCCTGGTCCATAGTATTGTTATTGGTAAAATACCCCAGGTCACTTTTGTCATATTTATCATTGAACAGATCCTGCCAGATATTAAAGTTGAACCTGCCGCTCGTTTTCCCCATGTAAATAGAATGAGCGTAGCCAGTGATTGTTTTATTATCTTTATTGATGAGGTTACTGAAGCTTACATTCCCTCCGATATTCCAGGTATTTTTTTTGTCGTTGAAATCAAACAATGCTGAAGTTACATTGGCATCATAATTATTGCCATTCCGCCAAACGTTCGTATTTACCAGCGAAATACTGCTGTTGTGTTTCAGTGTCTGATCGAGTACGAACACATTGTAGTTGGTGAGAGGCATATTTTCTTCAAACCGCTCACCTTTTGTAAGCGTGTCGTAAATTTTTGCCTGCTGACGTTGTGTTATTGCATTCAATATTCCTATACCCAACCCTTTTTGGGTACGTCCACTGATCTTGGTCGCATTCAGGATTTTTGCCTGCGAAGGATACTCTGTTACCAGGTCATGATCCGTAAGCGGCATTGATTCGTAATAACTTGGTTCAACGCCTATCCTGCGACTGTAAAACAGGTTTCCTTTATTAAAGAGTTCTGTACCCTCTGTAAAGAAAGGCCGGTTCTCTGAATACTTTAATTCAAACGGGCTTAGATTCAGTATCCGGTTATCAGATTGTACCTGGCCAAAATCCGGTATCAATGTCATATCCAATGTGAAGGCCTGGTTGATCCCGTATTTTAAATCCATACCGCCATTTACACTGGATGTATTTTTCTTTACTCCGGAAGGTGCTGCCCCATCATGATTAAGATAGGTTGAAAAATAAGGAGACAACTGCAGCCTCAATGGAGGTTTGATATGCTCAAGTCCGGTAAGGAATCCTTCCTGTGTAAGAAAGCCGTTTACATTGGGGTCTATTGGCTGCCAGAACAACTGTTGGCCACTCTTTTGCCTTCTCCGCACGATATTCAATCCCCAATCCTGTATTTCTTTTTTCCCAAACCGAATGGCAGAATACGGAAGGAATATTTCAAAAGACCAACCGTCATTCTGCAGTTTAACACCGCTTTGCCAAACCGCATTCCAACTGAAATCTTCGTTGCCGCCATTGGATGATTTAGCATCCCATTGTTCTCCGAGGGGAGTTACGAAATACTCAAAACCATTAAGCTTGTCTTTATAGGTGTCAAAAATAACTCCTACAAAATCGTTATTGCCGAATCCATCACGGCCAGCAAGTTCCGTTGCAATGCTGTCTTTGTTTTTTTCATGAAGATATCCTCCCACATAAATTCCCTCGTTGTTATACAGAAAGTAGATTTCAGTGGGATTATCGGGAAATTCTTTTCTGAAAGGAACGGGCTTGAGCTCTACAAACTTATCTGCCAGTGGGGCATCTTTCCAGGCAGGTTCATCAAGAACTCCGTCAATTTTTATGGGACTATGCGTTCGTTTGATCGCAAGTTTTCTTTTCTCTATCTGTGCATTTGCCGTGGCAGACAAAACAACACAAATGAGTAGTGTGGCAGTTTTTAAACAGTTCATGGCTATACTTTAAGTTGGCTAATCAAGGTGCTACGAAATTAAACGTACAGCCATGCAAAGATGTTACCGCTCATCACAGTAAATTTTAATTAAGATTACATTAACAGGTAAGTAAAGTGTAATAGTGGCTGTAGAAGCGACCTGCTCAATGTTTTAAAATATGCCGATTCAGGAATTGGTGATCAGATAAAAAGATCATTATATAATTGTGCGCCCGGAACAACGGAGTATTTATCAAGATCGGTAATGCCTTCTTCTGCCAGAACCTGCTCATCAATAAAACTGTTTCCCGTACACGATTCCGAAGAGCGGGATAAAATAAACGAGGCTGCATCAGCAATTATTTGCGGAGTACGGCTCATTTTAATGAGAGCGTCTCCTCCCAGCAGGTTTTGAACAGCTGCTGTTGCAATTGTTGTACGGGGCCATAAAGTATTGGCCGCTATATTATATTTCTTCAACTCTGCAGAAAGCCCCATGGCGATCATTGTCATATCATACTTACTGATGGTATATGCAAGATGATTGCTGAACCATTTCATATCCATATTCAAGGGAGGCGACAAATTAAGAATATGTGCATTGGATCCCTTCTTCAGGTGAGGTATGCAATACTTGCTAACCATAAATGTTCCCCTTACGTTGATATCGTACATCAGGTCAAAGCGTTTGGGTTCCAGTTGCTCCGTACCGGAAAGATTTATGGCTGAAGCATTATTGATAAGTATGTCTATTCCGCCGAATTTTTCAACTGCCTGCTTTACGGCATTTTCAACCTGGTCTTCAAAACGAATATCGCATTGAACAGCCAATGCCCTGCCTCCTGCATCTTCCATTTCTTTGGCTGCAGAAAAAATTGTGCCCCCAAGCTTAGGGTTCTCTTCCACGCTTTTGGAAGCAATTACAATATTGGCCCCATCGGCTGCAAGTTTTAACCCGATGGCTTTACCAATACCACGGGAGGCGCCGGTGATAAAAACTGTTTTATTGCGGAATGACATACGCTTAGTAATAATGTTTATGGTAAAACGGATGAAGAAGCCAGCATTCACCAAACTACTTCATCCGTTCATGAATTGTTTTACGCCAACGTTGCTTCGTGGGTAATGTTTGTATTGAGTGATTTAGAGATCGGGCAATTGGCCTTTGCATCAGCCACTGCTGCATCAAACTGCTCTTTGGAAATAGCCGGTACCGAAGCTTTCACCGACAGGTGTGATTCGGTTATGGCGCCATTTTCCAGAGTAATATCACAGCGTGTCTCTATCTGGTCTGCTGTAAATCCGGCTGCGTTTAAAACGAAAGCCAGTTTCATACTGAAACATCCTGCATGTGCTGCTGCTACCAGTTCTTCTGGATTTGTTCCTACCCCGTTCTCAAACCTGCTGCTGAATGAATATTGTGTTTTATCCAGTACAGTGCTTTGTGAAGACAAATGCCCTGTACCTTCTTTTCCGGTGCCGTTCCAAACGGCTGTTGCATGACGTTTCATTTTATTGCTGTTTATTTGTTTGAATGGATTGCTAAGTTAAGTACTATCGTTTTTGTTTAGTGGGTAAAAAGACCCTTCTTGTTTTATAAAAAGTTTTTACCAATAAAGTTTCATCATATCCCACCAGTATTTTACCCTGGTATTCAATAACAGGTCTCTTGATCAGGCTGGTATTAGCTCGCATCAACTCTATGGCTCCATCTTTAGCAGCAGCTTTTTCCTGTTCTGCCGCTGGCAATTCCCGCCAGGTTGTACTCCTTTTGTTCAGGATCTTTTCGATTCCTGCCAACCCTATCCAGTTATCAAGTTTGTTTTTGCTGATACCCTCTTTTTTATAATCATGAAACTGTACGGCCAGTTTATTCTTATTGAACCAGGTGAAGGTTTTCTTTACAATATCACAATTGGGTATTCCGTATATGGTAATGCTGGTCATAGTCAAAAATCAGGTAAGGTTGGTTTTGTTTTCATGATCGTTTCAATTTTATCCATCACATCTGGTGTAAGTTTTTCAACGGCTTCCAGTGCTTTCAGGTTATCAATCAGCTGCGCTTTTTTTGTTGCACCAAGAATGGCCGTACTTACATGGGGGTTTTTAATACACCATGCGATACTCAGGGCGGCTGTTGTTATGCCAAGTTTATTGGCCAGTTCAGACAGTTTCTTTACACGTTTCACTTTATCGTCCATTACCCATTTATCCCTGAGCCAGTCAAAGCCCTGTAATGCAAAGCGGCTACCTTCCGGAACCCCGTCATTGTATTTACCGCTTAGTAGTCCTGCAGCAAGCGGGCTCCAGATAGTTGTTCCGAGTCCAACATTTTTGAATATCTCCAGGTATTCATTTTCCATCTTCTCTCTCTCAAATAAATTATACTGAGGTTGTTCCATAGTGGGCCCGATAAGCCTGTAGTGCTGGCATACACGGTGAGCCTCCATGAGCTCAACGCCACTCCACTCACTTGTTCCCCAGTAAAGTATTTTACCCTGTTGTAACAGGTGATTCATTGCCCATACGGTTTCTTCTATGGGAGTTTTTTTATCGGGCCTGTGGCAAAAGAACATGTCGAGATAATCTACCTGCAAACGTTGAAGTGCTTCATCGCATGCCTCCATAATATGTTTGCGGCTGAGCCCGGTTTGATTCGGCTTGTTTTGTTTTCCACGCCACCCCCAGAATACTTTTGAAGAAACTGTATAGGATGTGCGATCCCATTTTTTCTTTTTAAGGATACGGCCCATCATTTTTTCACTTTCTCCCAATGCATATACTTCTGCATTGTCGAAGAAATTAATGCCATTGTCATAAGCAATACCCATCAGCTCATCGGCTACTTTATCATTGATCTGCTTGCTGAAACTTACCCAGCTTCCAAAAGAAAGTACACTTACCTGCAGACCTGATTTTCCCAATCTCCTGTATTCCATAAAATTTTTATTTTACCAGTTAGACAAATATGATGCAAAATAGTTCAGCAAAGCAAAAGATGAACAGATGCTGTAAACGATATTTTCTTCGCCTTTAGAGTTGATTCTTATCAGAACCGTAACCGGTTACTGTTGTGGTTCTTACTGTGGAAATTTAGAAGCAGGTACATTTAATATACCCGTTGGATAAATGATGAGCCAGTTCTTAAAATCCTGGCTGGCCTCCATTCCTATGCCGTCAATGATCTGAGTTTTGGTTCTTATACGAACAGCTTTATCAGTATAAAATTCTCTGCCAACTCGGGCTCTGTCCCAATACAATTCCTGGCAATAGAGCGTATCCCCTTTTTCAAGGTTTACAACCTTCACACTATCCCGCAGGTAAACGATGCTTTTTGTTTCTTTATACTTCGCATAAAACGCAGTTAGCCTGCTTTCAACCTGGCCCATCTCATTATAAAAGTCAGTCTGCAAGGTTTTGGGAAATTCATAATAAGGCATCGTATCCTGTACCCTCAGCATCAGCGGGGATGTTAATATCGCTTTTGTTTTTCCGCCGAGTGTATAATTGAGTTTAATACTCTTTGCCTCTTCTACCCCTAATGTTTTTGAATTAAGGTTTTTTATTGCTGCTTCATCATTTTCGCAGGAAGATAAAAAAAGGCAGCCAGTGAAAAAGGCTGCTGTGAATATCTTATATAATAAGGCCGGCTTCATAAAATGAGCAGATGCTGATGTTTTAATCGTAACTCCTTTTCTGGAACCAACGTGCGTTCATTGATATGCCAATACTTATCCTTGTATAATTTTCACGAACACTTGCAGATTGCCTGTTGCCCCTCGAACCAAATTCAAAACCTGTGTGTAAAAGCACAAAACCATAATCACCACGGATACGCTGTATGGATGTAAGCGGCAGGCTGGCTCCGGCTGTAAATGCGTAATTAGGCCTGTTGGCATTTACCTGAATATAATCAGGTCCATAATAAAATCCGGCCCTGTATTTTACGAATCTCCAGTATTTACTGGCTGGCGTATTTTCTTTGGCAGGATAATATTGTGCACCTGCACGAATCACCCAACTGTTTTCAACCTGGTCTTTCTGGCCGTAATACCTGTAGGAGCTCCAGTTGGATCCTTCAAAATCAGCACCAAATAGCCAGTGCTCATTTGTATAAGTAAAACCAAGGCCATAGGTTGCCGGAAGTTTTACTTTTCCATCTTCATCTTTCTTATAATTTACCGTATCGATGGTAATTATTCCTCCGTTACCATCGTAGCCGAAGGTTTCATCTATGTAGTTTCTTGTTGCACTCAGGTTCTGCTGAAGGGTTCCGTAGGCTCCCAGGTTCAATATCCCTTTTTTCATCTTCACCTGGTACTGCGCCCCCAGGTTAAGAAAAATACCTCCGAATTTTGATTTCGCCTGCGAATTGGATTTATAATAGATCACTGTATCATTGAGGAATTCAATCTTGGTACTATAATCTTTCGTACCGAATGCATACCCTGTATTTATTCCAAAGCTGAGGTTTTTGATACGAACCGCAGTTCCTATATTGATCTGGCTTACACCGCCTGATCCTTCATATAGTGTATTGATACTGTCTACCCCTGCAAGCCTTTCTGTTTTTTCAATTTTATAATTGATCCTGTTAACAGGCCTCAGTCCGAACACCACACCCCAAGAATTTCCCTTCTTTTTCCATTTGGCCGGAGTTATCGGAAATCCTAACTGCAAGTAAGATATAAGTGTATTGGTAGCCCGGTATTTTGCAGGAGAAGAAGTGCT
>JAFDXA010000023.1 GCA_018268185.1 Bacteroidota bacterium | reverse complement strand
CGATAACCATTTTGGGAGAAAGCGCTCCGGATGGATCCGTGATCATCCTGGCTTCAACAGGATGATTGGCCAGGTAGGTATTAAATAGCAGGAGGTGAATGAGGATGATCCATACCGCATTGAGCAAACCGGTAAACAGGCCATGAAGGAAGTAGTTCGACCAGCAGTTGCGGGCCACGAAAAAAGCGCTTACCACAAATATGCAAAGCCAGTAAAAAGGCTCGGCCTGTGCAGAAACAAAATAAACGGTGGCAAAGCCCATGGCCAGTCCGAACAGCGAAAGCACAACAATCAGTTTCCAGTTCATATAATAAAGTTCTATCGTAAAGAAACGGCTTTTATATCAAAGCAGAAAAAGCGCCCTGCATTGTGGAAAAACAACCATTGATTTCTTTCCTGATGAACGATATTTGTACTTTGAAAAACCGTTGATCATGGTACCGAAAAGACCATGATTTTTTATCGGCAGGATTTCAACAGGAACAACACATGAAGTTTTCTCATTTACACGTACATACGCAATATTCATTGCTTGATGGAGCTGCTTCCATTAAAGGTTTATATAAAAAAGCCATAGCCGATGGCATGCCTGCTGTGGCCATCAGCGACCATGGCAACATGTTCGGCGTATTTGAATTTGTAAAAGAAGCATACAATCACCTGGATGAATCGGGTAAGCCAAAGATAAAACCTGTGGTGGGCTGCGAATTTTACATTACGCAGGACCGCACCCGCAAAACATTCAGCAAAGAAGAAAAAGACCCTCGCCATCACCAGATCTTGCTCGCCAAAAATGAAGTGGGCTACAGGAACCTTGTTAAACTCACTTCGCTGGGTTATATCGAGGGTATGTATTCCAAATATCCCCGTATTGACAAACAACTCATCCATAAATACCACGAAGGGCTCATCGCAACCACCTGTTGCCTGGGCGCTCTCGTACCGCAAACCATTTTAAAGAAAGGCGAAGCCGAAGGTGAAAATGAATTCAAATGGTGGCTTAATATTTTCCAGGATGATTATTATGTGGAGCTGCAGCGCCATGGTATTCCCGAACAGGAAAAAGTGAACGAGATACTACTGAAGTTTGCCAAAAAGTATAATGTAAAAGTTATTGCGAGCAACGACAGTCATTATGTTGATCAGAAAGATTTCAATGCACACGATATCCTGCTCTGCATCAACACCGGTGAAAAACAGAGCACCCCTGCCCTGCGTGAATTTTCGGATGATGATGTTGCCATCAAGAACAAGCGCTTCGCATTTCCCAACGACCAATTCTTCTTCAAAACAACAGAAGAGATGAGCAAGGTGTTTGCTGATCTGCCGGAGGCGATCGACAATACCAATCATATCGTTGACAAGATCGACCTGCTTAACCTGAAGCGTGATATCCTGCTTCCTTATTTTGAAGTGCCGGCCAATTTCAAATCGCAGGATGATTATCTTGAACACCTCACCTGGTCTGGCGCCAAAGAACGCTATAAGATACTTACACCCGAAAGCGAGGAGCGGTTGAAATTTGAACTGGGCATTATCCGCAAAATGGGCTTTGCCGGTTACTTCCTTATTGTTAGTGATTTCATCAAAGCCGGTCGTGATCTCGGTGTATTCATCGGCCCGGGTCGTGGTTCAGCGGCCGGAAGTGCAGTAGCTTATTGCATCGGCATTACCAATATAGATCCCATCAAGTATAATCTGCTGTTCGAGAGGTTCCTCAATCCCGAGCGTAAGTCGATGCCCGATATTGATACCGACTTTGATGATGAAGGCCGTCAGAAAGTGATGAACTACGTGGTGGAGAAATACGGAAAGAACCAGGTGGCCCAGATCATTACCTATGGCACCATGGCTGCCAAATCGAGCATTGCGGACGTAGCCCGTGTGATGGATCTCCCGATTGCCGACAGCCGTGCGCTCACCAAGCTCGTTCCTGAAAAACCAGGAATCAGTCTGAAAAGATTACTGCATGCTCCGCTTACCAGCAAAGAAGCTAAGAACGGAGAGAAATCACTCGATGAAAAAGAACAGTTGCAGGGCGAGGATATTGAAAATGCGAAACGTTTGAGGGAATTGTATGGAAGCAATGACCTCAATGGCAAGATACTTCACGAAGCAGAATTGCTGGAAGGATCGGTGCGTAATACCGGCATCCATGCTTCGGCCATCATCATAGCGCCAAAAGACCTTACGGAATTGCTTCCTGTTGCAACTTCCAAAGATTCTGAGCTTTGGGTTACCCAGATAGAAGGCGGGTCGATTGAAGAAGCCGGTGTAATCAAGATGGACTTCCTGGGATTGAAAACCCTCAGCATCATCAAAACTGCTTTATCGCTCATCAAACAGAATCATGGCGTGGATATCGAGATCGATAATATTCCACTGGATGATGAGCTTACTTATAAACTTTACCAGCACGGCGATACAAATGCAACGTTCCAGTTCGAAAGTCCGGGTATGCAGAAATACCTCCGTGAGCTGAAACCCGATAAGTTCGATGACCTCATCGCCATGAACGCCCTGTACCGCCCCGGTCCAATGTCGTACATCCCACAGTTCGTTGCCCGCAAGCATGGCCGCGAAGTTGTGAGCTACGATCTGCCCGACATGGAAGAATACCTGGAAGAAACTTATGGCATCACGGTTTACCAGGAACAGGTGATGTTGCTGTCGCAGAAACTCGCCGGTTTCAGCAAAGGCGACGCCGACGTGCTGAGGAAGGCCATGGGTAAAAAACAAAAGGCGGTGCTGGATAAGATGAAGGTTCAGTTCATCGAAGGCGCTTCTGCCAAAGGGCATCCGAAAGATAAACTGGAAAAGATATGGACCGACTGGGAAGCATTTGCCCAGTATGCATTCAACAAATCGCACTCTACCTGTTATGCATTTGTGGCTTATCAAACGGCTTATCTAAAAGCGCATTACCCCGGTGAATATATGGCCGCTGTACTCAACCATGCCGGCAGTATTGAAAAGATCACATTCTTTATGGAAGAATGCAAGCGGATGGGAATAAAAGTGCTGGGGCCCGACATCAATGAATCGAGCAATGGTTTTGCGGTGAACCAGAACGGCGAGATCAGGTTTGGTTTCAGTGGATTGAAGGGAGTTGGCGAAGCTGCAATTGAGAATATTGTGGAAGAAAGAACAAAGCATGGCCAGTACAAGGATATTTACGACCTGGTGAAAAGGGTGAACCTCCGTTCAGTGAACAAGAAATCTATGGAAAGCCTTGCCTACAGCGGCGCTTTCGATTGTTTCAAAGACGTTCACCGTGCCCAGTATTTCTACCAGGTTCCGGGTGATGTTATGGGAATCGAAAAAGTATTGAAGTTCGGCGCCATTTACCAGTCGCAATCTGCCAACGCCAGCAATACCCTCTTTGGTGATCTTCAGATGCCGGAGATCGTTCCGCCGAAGCTACCCATTTGCCAGCCATGGCAGCTCGTTGAGCAGCTTGATTTTGAAAAGGAAGTTACCGGAATGTACATGAGCGGCCATCCATTGGATAATTTCAAGTTTGAACTCAAACATTACAATATCACGTCTTTAGAAGATTTTAATGAAATTAAAAATGCAACAGGTATCACCCCCACTTCCAGGCAGCTTCGGGTTGCGGGGCTTGTGATTGATGCACAGCACCGGCTTACCAAAACCGGTAAGAATTTCGGGGTATTGCATATTGAAGATTTCAGTGGTAAATCAGAATTCATGCTTTGGAGTGAGGATTATGTAAAGTACAGCAATTACCTCGAAAAAGGGATGATCGTGATGATTGAAGGGGCTTTCAGGCAGCGGTTCAACAGTGATAATTATGAATTCAAAATAAGCAGGCTGCACCTCCTGGATACGGTAAAATCTACCCTCACCAGGGAGAT
>JAFDXA010000239.1 GCA_018268185.1 Bacteroidota bacterium | reverse complement strand
TTGTGATCGCCTTCAATTATTACGACAATATCAACAATACGGCGGCATTTAAAGATTATATACAAAAAAGATTTTTAAGGCTCTACCCTCTATTGTTATATACCGTTTTGGTTTACCTGGCTTTTGAAATTTTCTTTGTTTTGTTTTTTCCGCAACTCCTGACTCACAAGGAAACCCTCGGGCACCTGCTTTATTTAACGCTCGATTCTTTAACATTCATGAATTCAACGCCTGTTCTGGGAGATAACCTGGGAATGAATTATCCTACCTGGTCCATTTCCGCAGAAATGATATCATACATGATATTTGGATTGATTGTTTTACTGTTCCGCCGCTCCAGGCTTCTCAGCATCGTGATCATACTGGTGCTTTTGATGATTTTCCTGGGTACAAAGAAAATGTACCTGCTGGAAGGAGACTGGGGTTTTGCAAGAGGACTGGTATGCTTTTTTATGGGAGTAATAGCATTTGCTTTTTCCCGCAGGTACACAGCAGAAAGCATTGGGAACAGGCTTGAATACATACTTCCTGTACTGCTGGTTGGACTATTTTATTTCAGGCAACAGTATTTTGAAAAAAAAGGCCTTTTTATTGAACGGGAAATTTTTACGCTGCTAGTTGTGCCTTTGTTTTTTGGTTCCTTTGTTTTTGTATACGCAGGCAGTAAGGGGGCTTTAGTTAAAATACTATGCAGCAGGTTTTTTCAGTATGTAGGAAAACTCTCCTACTCCATTTATCTCAATCATGCCATCGTGCTGATCCTGGTGGTAAGGGGCATGTTCAGTGTATTGAAACTGCAAGAGAATGAATTTAATATTTCCCTGTCGTTAATTGTATCTATAATTGCCACCATCCTTTATTCAGACATCACATACAGGCTGGTAGAAAAAAAGGGCAAAAAACTGCTGGCCTCATTGTTGAGATTAAAAAAATAACAAAATATGCTACCTGGAATTTACCGGTAATATTTTCGTTTCAATGCGGCTATAAGTTCTGCTTTTCCTGTACGATGATCCGTATTTTTGAAAAGCAGGGTTATATCCCGGGGCAGTTGATCTGCCGCAGCATTGAATAGCGTACAGGCAATTTTGTCAATCTCCTGCCTGTTGTCTGTTCCATGTATCACTATGGCTGATAATCCTGAAGAAGTATACAGGTATGATATTTTCAGCCTGTTGTTTATTAATCCTGCTTCAGACAATAACATAGTCATACCTGCCGGGTGAGATTCGTATTTAATATTTTGCTGTTCTGGCATATTGCTGAACCTTGTAATTTCAATGTCATTTAAAAGTACAGCACAATGATAACTTTCTTCATTACCGGGTAATGAACAGGTGCAGATACTTAGAGCAATAAATATATACTTCAGCGGGTGAGCCATTGGGGGTGAAATACACCACAATATAAGAAACTAAAATACTACCAGGAAAGACTGCATAAAGAATGATTTTGTAAAAAGCAAAAGGCAATCATTATTCTCAAATTGGCTGATCTTCCTTCCCTTCCCTCTTTATCTCCGAGCTATTTATTCCCCTTACCGGCGCAAATAGTCGAATTGAATTTCTACCAATAAGCCACTTATTTCAATTCCATTGCTTCAATGCCAAATTTTGAACCTTTGCAGGCCCCACTCGTGAGCCGCCGAGGCGTGGTCTCCGACCTGTCGACCCAATGCCACTTACTTCAATTCCGATTGCTTCATTTCCAAATTTTCACATCAATGTTGTCCGTTTAAAATAATCACATTCTATTTGAGTGATTACTGAGTCTCTATTTCAGGAAAGAGCTTTCAGGGAGGGCTTGCTTATATTCCACATTTTTTCTTGATAAAAAAGTGGGCTAAAGGAAAAACAAGTTCCATCGTTAGAATAAAACCGGGCTGTGGTGCGACTTACCTGCTAACAATAAATCCAAACATAGCAACAACTGTTTTCCTTTTTAACGCCTTCCAATCCAATTTTCTTAACGCCTTTTTTATGAGGCTGAAGAAAATTCCGGGTAATAATGACGAAAACAAAGGAGCAAAAGCTGTTTGATTTGTTTTCAATTTTCCACATCATCAAACAATATCGAACAAGGAATGATGAATTAAGAAGTTAAGACAGATTGCAAAATGACTTGATCCATTACCGCATTTTCAAATTTTCAAATTACCACATTCTCACATTTCCACATCTTAAACAATATCGAACAAGGAACAAGGAATGATGAATTAAGAAGTAAAGGCAGATTGTAAAATAAATTGATCCATTTTCAAATTTTCAAATTATCACATTCTTAATATAGCCTAAGTATATAGAAACAAAATACAAGAAGATGAAAAAAGCTCTCTTAATCATGACTTATTTTTTCACCACGCCCCGGCCTTCAGGGATTTGTGGCTATGAACAAGAGTTAAAAATTTTGTATTATAAATTATGAATGTTGAATGATAAATCCTACCAATACTTCATTTAAAATTTATCATTTACAATTCAGCATTTCTCATTCATCATTCTACATCCCCTTCCCCCTTTTATCCCCCAGGTATTTATCCCTGATGATCCTGCTCATGGGCTGGCCGCTCACTTTGCTTTCTACCCAGGAAATGATATCGAGGTAGGCGAATGAGCGGGTCTGGAAACGGCTTTTCTCAAACTGCTTGATGGTTTTGAGAAAGCCCTTAAAAGCTGGCTGCAGTTGTTTGGCCGGCACATAAAAGTTCGTGCGCAGGAATTTGAACATGGCTTCTTCTATCACCGTGAGGTTTTCCATTTTGGCCATGAAGCGGTAAACCGAGCGGGTAAGGTATTCTACGAGGTCGTAATTGCCGAGTTCATAATGGGCCAGCAGGTTGAGGAGGCGGGCATAACACTGCAGGTCGGTACGGAGATCCACATTATCATTGATGATCTTCTGCAGGTAATCGATTGAACGGCTATAGTCCCCATTGCCAAAATGCAGCATGGCCACTTTATAATTGAAAACAAGAATGCGGTGGCGATCGAGGTACTGGTAATATTCCTTCAGCCATTCTTCGATGCCTTCCACCAGCTTCAGGCCTTCATCAAAACTGCCTTCCATAATGTGCAGGTTCAGCTTGGCGCTGTAGAGGTACACAAAGGTCTGGATCCGGTTGTTGTTGTGCTGGTTGGCAACCGGTGAAGCTGCAAACTCCTCGAACTGCTTCAGCGTTTCGTGGAACTTCGGGTAATTGCGGAGATCGAAATGGGCATTCAGCAGGTTGTGCATGCCTTTGATGAAATGCCCTGTTTCCACTTCTATCATGGCCGGGTTGGCATAGAAGAGATCAACCCATTTCTGCGTATAGCGGTAGTACATCAGGAAATCCTGCCTGATGAAAGCGAACCAGCAATAGCTCTGGCAGAGGTAAAGCCTTTCATAAAAGCCCGTGAACCTATCGGCACTCGGAGGAAGGTTATTGCGAAAGAATTCTTTAACCCCCTCTTCATCTTTTTCATTGCGGGCATGGCCATGCCTGATATACCAACTGTACAACTGCAGGGCCAGGTTCGAAAGCCGGGTGATGTTTTTGCGGTTTTCATTTACCTGGTCGGCTTCGGCAGACAATTGGTCGGCCCTGTTCTGCATACTGCGGGTAATGTGCAGTGTTTCTATCTTTTTCTCCAGCGATATTACCTGGATGAGAAAACTATCCTGGTTGTAGGTACGGGCCATTTCCTTGGTCTTATCAAGTATCTTCAAAGCATGCAGGTAGAGCCCGCGGTTATATAATATGCGGGCATAATCAAGCTGTTCGTGCAGGTTCAGGTCGATGCTTTCTGTACTCCGCAGCAAACGCAGGCTTGCCAGCAGTTCCTTATACAGGTGGGCCTTAACGTTGGCCAGTTGCGGCTTTTTAATGGAGCTGAGCTTTTTGAGCAGCACCGACTCATCGTATTCAGGCAGCTTATCAATGGCATCAAAGAGTTCGATGATCTTAAGGTCTTTATTGCCCGAATTGCGGGTTATATAGAGTTTAAAATTCCTTTTTTCCGATTTCTGAAGGGAATGGATGAGTTGAAATAATATGTCTGCAGACCTGTTGGGCATCATTAATTATTGTTCCTGAAACACAATACCAGCAAGGGTTTTAGAAACCCTACCTGTTTTTAAACATAATAAAACGATAATAATATTGATTTGAAATACTATTTACCGGCAGTTAATTTCGTAAAAGCAATCTAAAAACAGCAAGCAATCGTAGAGAAAAATAGCAAGCAATCGTGGAGCGTTAAAAAATAATGATTTCTTAACGGGGCGTAAAACTAAAGAACAGAACTGAAATAAACAACAAATTACTTAAGATAGTTTTTATATAGCAAGCAATCGTTAAAGTCCCTCCGTTTCTACGGAGGGTCTTATTTTTTTGCACTGAAGCTGAAATGTTTCTGACTGAGGTAGCTGAACGTAATGATGATGCAGGTGGTAAGCAACTGGCTTATCAAAGCATTCCAGCCCAATATCTCCACAAAAAGTTTGAGCAGAAAATAGTTAATCACCAGGTTGAGCAGGAAGCTCAATAAATAACGGAAAAGCTGGATCCTGCCTTTGAGGTTCGACCCCGTGAATACAATGTATTTGTTTAACAGGAACCCTACCGTAAAAGAAACACAGAAAGAAAGCAGGAGCGCTGCCACGTGGGGCTTAAAGGCATAAAACCCGAATTCAAAAACTTCGCCTGCAAAAAGATACTGATAGCCCACAAAATAAACCAGCAACCCCAGCACGGTATTGATACCACCACAGGCCGCATACCTGAATGTCTGAATAGGCATCAGTTTGCGGAATGGCGGATAAAAAACATCCAGTATGCCGGTTAATGTCTGCTTCATATAATTATCGGGCGCTTCGGTGTATGAACCGGGGGTTGAAGGTTTAAAGTTTAATGTTTAAGGTTGCGGGCAGGATGAAGCAGAATTATCAGGTGTTGGCCAACCTTCAACTTTAAATGCTCAACCTTCAACCTTAAACTTTAAACCTTAAACCTTCAACCTTCAACCTTCAACCATAAACCTCTACCCCACCAGTTGCCCATACAACTCTTCCCTGCTCTGCTTTACGCGGTCATCAGCCAGGTAATCGTCGTAGGTCATCAGTTTATCGATCATACCATTGGGCGTTATCTCGATGATGCGGTTTGCAACCGTTTGCATGAACTGGTGATCATGCGTGGTTAGCAGCACAATACCGGTAT
Organism: Bacteroidota bacterium; assembly: GCA_018268185.1. Taxonomy (GTDB): domain Bacteria; phylum Bacteroidota; class Bacteroidia; order Chitinophagales; family Chitinophagaceae; genus Ferruginibacter. The sequence goes on along the minus strand of JAFDXA010000239.1, from coordinate 729 downwards.
AGGCGATCATGCTGTCGTTGAACGCGATGATACTCTCCAGGTCGAGGTGGTTGGTAGGCTCATCAAGAATAAGCACATTGGGATTCTGCAGCATCATCTTGCTGATCATGCAGCGTACTTTTTCTCCCCCGCTGAGTACATTTGTTTTCTTCATGATCTCATCACCGCTGAAAAGCATCTTTCCCAAAAATCCACGAAGGAAATCTTCATCAACATCCTTTGTTCCCGGCGGCACGTACTGGCGCAGCCAATCCATGAGGTTGTCGTTATTTCCCACAAAATACTCGCTGTTGTCGTTGGGCAGGTAAGCATTGGTTACGGTGGTTCCCCATTCGTAGGTTCCTGCATCGGCCTGCTGTTTGCCATTGATCACTTCAAAGAAAGTGGTAAGGGCAAGCGGGTCGCGACTGATAAATGCGATCTTATCGCCTTTCTGTATATCGAATTTTATTTTGCTGAAAAGTGGTTTGCCTTCAACAGATTTGCTGAGGTTTTCAACTTTAAGGATCTCGTTACCCACTTCACGTTCCTGTTTGAAAATGATGCCGGGATATTTACGGTTACTCGGAACAATGTCTTCGAACACGAGTTTATCCAATGCTTTTTTACGGGAAGTAGCCTGGCGTGATTTGGAGGCATTGGCGCTGAAACGGGCAATGAACTCGAGCAGGTCTTTTTTCTTTTCTTCCATCTTCTTGTTCTTGTCGGATGCCTGCCTTGCTGCCAGTT
>JAFDXA010000238.1 GCA_018268185.1 Bacteroidota bacterium | reverse complement strand
GTACAGTGTTGTTCAGCGAAGTATAAGAGAACAGGAAATTTTTGGATTGCAGGGTCTGATTGACGGCGATACTAACAGAATTGGAGTATAGATTTACCAGTCCACCACCACTCACACCAGAAAACGCAACCGGTTGTATATTCCAGGACTGGATGCCTGATACAATGGTGGTTACTGGTATGGTTGACTGTAATTTTGGAGGCCTTCCAAGTGTATTGATGCCATCTGTAAATAGTAAAATCATATCAGACGTTTCCTTTGAAAAATCAAGCAGGCCAAAATCTGTAGCGCCTGAGTAATTATATTCCGACAGAAAATACCTGAGTTGCCTGATGTTTGCGAGCGATGTTTCAAATAGAAAGCTATCACGTACCTTATCATTGAAAATTGTCAGGGTGGCGAGTTTGATTTTATTATCAAGGATATACTTTTCTAGATAATTGAGTTCCTTGGCCAGATTTCTTTGCTTCGCAGAGGAAGAAGCATCCCAATAAATATGTATTTTTTTGGGGAGGAGTTCCTTGTACTTTTTTGTATTCGGATCAATTCTCAGAAAAAAATCTGTTGTTTCTTTGTTACTGATGCTGCATAATTGAGGAATTCCTTCTTTCAATTCAATGGAAAATGCAACGGGTCGGTTTAGTGTTACATTATGAAGTATCAAACTCGCAGAACCGCCGGTTTCATTTTTTTCAAATAATGTTTTTTCAAGAAAACCTTTGCTTCCGGCTACCAGGGGGCTTCCGTTGACATTTATGTTTACATCTGCGCTGAAATTTTCAGTTGGAGAGGAAAAGCTCAAGGGTAATTCATAAATAAGTTTGTTGCTGTCTGTAACCAATAACTGATCAATGGTTATGGTAACTTTCCTGCTTGATTTTGCCGGAATGGGGTAGATGAAGAGGCTGTAATAATTATTATAGTTCATCTGAATAACAGCAGGATCCATCCGTTTACCCACAATGCTGCTGTAAGAGCGTAGCGCTTTCCATTTTTCTTCTATAGATCCATCACGGTATTTGCCATTCAGATCTAATTGGAAGGCTGAAATCACTTGCCCTTTATTAAGATAAAAATTTTGCCTTCCCTCTACCACCTCATTGCCTGGATTGTAAAATTCCAGCTCCATGAAAGTTGTTGCCGTAAAAGCATTTGCCTCAATGCTGATATGACAGGATTTTAATTGAACAGGCTGGTCAAACTTTTTATTTTGAGCTTTTGTCGCAGGCAGAACAAGCGCAGCCATGATACCTGCTATTATTATGCGTTTCATAACAATAGTTTTAGTGTGTGCTGAAATAGAAACAGGCAATCGTAAGTAAGTGCTGCACTTACTAAGAATGATTAAAAAAATTATGAATATGCTGCATGGGAGGAAAATTTTAAATAAAAACAACTCCCGGTACCGGGAGTTGTTTAACAGCAAGCATCTTATGAAATAGAGAATTCGCTTTTATTTTTTATTCCATTGTTTCACGGAGCTGCCATCCATTTTAACGATTTTGGGAGTGAATCTTCCTACGATATCTACAAGAGATTGTTGAGCCTGCATCACTGTATTGATGTCCTTGTAAGCAAATGGGGCCTCATCAAGCCCGCCACCGATCAGTTTCACCTGGTGCTTTTGCAGTTCTTCCTGCAAAGCTTCATGTGTAACGGATGTCATGGCAGCGCTCCTGCTTAGTTTTCTGCCGGCACCATGTGAGGCAGAATTGAGTGCGATGGTTTCACCTCTGCCTTTTACAATAAATCCGGGAGCGGTCATGGAGCCTGGGATAATTCCCAATACATCCTTGCCCGCCGGCGTTGCACCTTTTCTATGTACGATCACTTCTTTGCCATCAAGTATTTCTTGCCAGGCAAAGTTGTGATGGTTTTCTACCATGCGAATAGGCTTTCTTCCCAGTTGTGTTGCAATTTTTTCATGTATCACATGATGACAGGCAGAAGCATAATCACCGGCCAGGTTCATTGCCATCCAATATTCGATCCCTTCTTCTTCATCGAGTGAAAGCCATGCGAGGTTTGCTGCTTCTTTTAGCAACATTCTTTTTTGCCTGGCAATACGGGTATAGTGATTTGCAATATTGGCTCCGAGAGCTCTTGATCCGGAGTGGGAGAGCAGGCCAAGATATTTACCCGGAGCTATGCCAAGAACCGAATCTTTTTCTGTTATCTCAACAATGCCGAATTCAACAAAGTGATTGCCGGAGCCTGATGTACCCAATTGCCTGGCAGCTTTTCCCTGTAGGGGTTTCAAGAGGCTGATCTCTTTAAATTCTCTTCTGTCGAGAACTTCATGAGAGGCTATGTGATCGAATTGTTTTCCGCTTCCAAATAAAGTAGCTTCATTCAGCTCTCTTGCAAAAAAGTTTTGCTTTTGAATGATGTCATCTGTAGCTATGTCAAAAACAGATAAACACATCCTGCACCCTATATCAACTCCAACACCATATGGTATAACGGCATTTTCTGTAGCGAGTACAGCACCGATCGGAAGCCCGTACCCCTGGTGGGCATCGGGCATGAGTGCACCTGCAACAGCTATGGGTAACCTTGCAGCAAGATACATCTGGTTCAATGCACCTTGTTCAATGTCATCGGTACCGAATATTCCGAAACTTATTCCCTCTTTATTTAAGGATACCTGCATATCACTTGCAGATGGTTCTGGTAACAGTTGTTCTGCTATGGAACCCAGTACTTCATCTTCTGCAAATTCAGCAGGATTTTCCAGCACTTGTAGCAATAGAGCTATCGCTTTCTCTTTGCTTTCGTGCTTAAAATTTTTTTCCATTACCTGCATGGCAATACTTATGACCGGTCCTTCAGGGAAGCCTATTTTCCTGAGTTCTTTTCCTTCTATTTTTAATTTTTTCATGTTGTGATTGTTTAAAATATTACCCGGCACCGGAACGATACCGGGCAATATTATTTACCTGTTACGAACAGTTGCTTCAGTTGATCTGTAAGCAGCCCATTGCTGTTAACGCTGATGGTACCGATCTTCTCAGCGATCTTTTCTACATATTCCATTTCTTTCAGCTTCCAAAGTATCGCATTTTCTTCCATCAGTTTTGCCGTGTTCAGCAAACTCCTGGTACTTGCAGTTTCTTCCCTTCTCATGATGATATTGGCCTGTGCTTTTTTCTCGGCAATCAATACCTGGTTCATAATGTCTTTCATTTCTCCGGGAAGAATAATATCCCTGATGCCAAAGCCATGCAGTTCAATACCGAGGGCAGCAGCACTTTCCGACATTTTTTCCCTGGCGTAACCAGCGATGCTGTCTTTTTTCTGCAGCAATTCGTCAAAAGTAAGAGCAGCAATGTATTCTCTCAGCGTTAACTGAAACATAACATACAATTGTTTTTCAAACTCTTTGTTTTGCAGCAGTGCTTTTTCAATATCTGCTACCTTGTATTGAGCCCATGCGTTGAGCCTCAAGGCTGCTTTATCTTTGGTCAGGATCTCCTGGCCGTTGATTTCAGCCTGCAGTATCCGCATATCAACTTTGGCAACATGGATTGTTACAGCATTCTTCCACCAGTAGTAGACTCCGGGATCCAATACACCGGTAAATTTCCCATTGATGAAAAGAACAGCTTTTTCGTTCCCTTCAATAGAATAGTTTCTTACAAAGGGAGTAACCAGTTTGTGCTGCAGGATGGCAGCGCTGATATTTTCTGTGATCTCCGCTTTGCTTATATCAGCTTTTATAAACTCATGTACAACGGCTGATTTCCAGAAACTATACCTGCCGGCAGTGAGAACCTGTTTCAAAAGGCCATTCTCAAAATGAATGGCGATCTCAGTCTCTTTTACGTCTACAACTGTCAGTTCAGTTGCAAGCGCTTCATCCTGCAACAGGATATTCAGTTCAACGGGTGCATAAAATTGTTTTGTAATGTCGTACCGGTTTACTGTTTCTCCAAAGCTGAGCCAGTAAACCCCCTCTTTAAGCATCCTTTTATATACCCCGTTTTTGAAAACGAGACCGATCTCATAAGCTGTTATTTTAATCCTTTTCATAATTTCTTTTTTATACTGCATGTGCAGCGGTTATTAAATGTAAATGATCGCCGGCGCGGTATCCTGCATACACGGTGAAAAGAGAACATTGTTTGCTTCGCAAGTGGAACAGGATCTTCCGGAATGCATTACCCTGGGCACTTGTATCAGTACTGCAATGTTTTCTCCTTACAGCTGGTGGATGCCGGATTGTTCAGAAAGCAAAGGCTTAATGAACTACCGGCACCGGTATCATTTCATCTTTTTTATAGAAGAGATGAACTTCTTTTTCTCAAGCATCCAATGTGCTTTGTGCTACCATTGCACCAATCATCGTTTAAGGATGATACGGGAGTCGAACCCGATTTTGGTTGCCTATTACTCTAACCGTCTGAGTTATTCGCATTGCTGCGAAGGGAGATTCGAACTCCCGACCTATAGATTAGGAGAGCATAACTTTATTCGGGTAACAGCATACAGGTAGTTACTACGCCTGCACTGCGGTGCTGATATGCACCTGCCTTGGTTTTCCTTAGCCTGGTTATACTCTTTTCTGCGTTGGCAGAACTCTTCCGTTGATGTTGACAGCATCAACAATATTTTAAGCAACTCAATTCATCAGGGTTTCTGCTCTTCTGAAACCGATTACTTCGATCTTGTCGGGCTGTATATCCTTTTCTTCCTGGTTACTGATCTCTGCAATCGTCATAGGCCTGTTGATACTTGCCTGGTAACCGAGCACTTCGGAAAGGCGTTGTGATTTTTCAATACTTAGCTTCCCGAACTCATACTTCGCTATCAATCTTCCCTTTCGCAACAAGGCACTGTCGATCAATGTAAGTGAGTTGTTAAAAGTGCAGATCAACTGTACATTCAGAAAGTCTGCCAATAGCCCGTCGGAAATATTCAGCAGGTTTGATACCGAAGCATTCTGACTGATCTTCCTGTCCATCAGGATATTCTCTGCATCTTCAATTACAAGTACCGAATTTGGGTTGTCGATAAGCAACTCAATGAATTCCGGATCCATGATATTAGCAGCAGCACCCGGAGATACAAAGAGTATTTTCTTCCTGATACATCCTACCAGGTAACGCAGGTAAGTAGTTTTCCCTGTTCCTGGTAAACCATGCAGTAACACGATTCCTTTGTCTTTTTCTTTGTTAAGTCTCTTCCGGATGATCTGGTCTATCTCGGCAAAATCATCTTCATAATATAGATCCAGATCGAGCTTCATTTTCTTTATCTCCATTGCCTTGAGGTACAATCCGTTTCTGCCTCGTGAAATGAGATTTATCTCCAGCGGTTTTCTGCGGGCCCTTCGCTTAAAAGTTTTCATCAGGGCCATACATTCTGTAACAAAGTCTTCGTGCAAACCCTGGTGAAGTATTTCACAATAGCCTGTATCGAACTGCAGTATGCACTCATTTTTCAACACCATCACAGTTTCGTTGAAATCACATTTTTTCTCACTGGGTATGCAATACCTGTATTTATGTACAGCAGCAACGAGCACATTATACCTGGATCGTATAGCTTCAAAAGCCCTTTCTCCATCGATTCCACTGATGAAAGTGATGTTGGGAATTTTATTGAACGAGTCCATATACAATGATTTGCTGCATAGAAAGTCACTATCAAAAACACTGTTTTTGTCAAATACGACCTGTTGATATTTTTCTTTTGTTTCCATTTTAATTCTGTTGTGGACGAAACAGGAGTTGAACCTGTACCACCGGCTTTTCAAACCGGCACTCTACCATTGAGTTATCCGTCCGTGTTAATTTTGTTGGCCCGGTGAGATTCGAACTCACAACTCCCGGTGTAAAAGACCGGTACTCTGAACCAATTGAGTTACGAACCAGTTTTATTTTAATCTTCCCTTTACTACTGTTCAGAAACATGGAGGCATAAAAAAGCCCGATTTAAAATAACCGGGCCTGTAAGTTTGCTGCCATTCATTAGTTGAAGTGCATGCCCGGTGGTATTTTTTTTACAGCAAAGCGCAGGTGGTTGCCTGAAGGAGACATAGAAATCGCCTTTGCAGCGGATGAACTGCTGAACTCTGCTGTTATATTTTTGCTTTTTTGTTTCATTCTCGAGTTTAAGACATAAAAAAGCCCCGACTTACGGTCAGGGCTTTTATAAGTCAGTTGGTTTGGTAACTTCAAGCAACAGCACAAAATGCCCCGATCGAAAATGGACAAAGTCCACTTTTCTTTACGCTTATTTGATAATTAAATCGCAACATTTTGTTTGTTTTAAATTTTGTTTTGCGTTGCAAAGATGAAAATATTTTTTTTAAATCACCAAATAGTTTCTGATTTTTTTTAAAATATTTTTTAGTGACTTCTGAAATGCCCGTCAATTCAATTGTTTCAGAAGATGCTTAGAGCGTAACAGGAAGGTATAGGAAAAAGGTTGAACCTTCACCGGGTTTGCCAACTGCTGTGATTAGCCCGTGATGATTGTGCATGATCTTTTTGCAGATGGCAAGGCCGATGCCTGTTCCTTCATACTCAGATCTTCCATGGAGCCGTTGGAATAATTCGAATATTTTATTTTCATACTGCTGCTCGAACCCTATTCCGTTATCTTGTATGGAAATCTCCCAGTATTTTGTTTCAGGTAGAAGAATGTCTGTCTGAATGTTTTCTCTTCCAACTATTTTTGCATCAATATGAACCACTGGCGGTACATCTTTTTTACTATACTTAAAGGCATTGTTGATTAGATTAGTCAGTAGTTGTAGAAATTGAATGGTAATCACTTTCACAACTGGCAATGAGCCAACAATGATGCTACCCTTTTTCTCTTCTATAAATTCATGCAGGTTATCTTTTACTTCATCAACCAGTTTATTAAGTTCTACAACTTCCATGGCAATGTCTGATGTGTTGGCCCTGGAATAACTTAATAAGGCATCAATAAGGCGTTGCATTCTTGTTGAAGCTGAAATGATTCTTGTGAAATAGTTTTTTGAATTTTCATTCAGCGTTTGTTCCTCCAGTATGCGGTTAGCGAACAGTTGTATTTTTCTGAGAGGCTCCTGGAGGTCGTGACTTGCTATGTAACTGAATGAAGCAAGTTCTGCATTGGACCGTTCGAGTTCAAGATTCTTTGACTGAAGACTTTCATTCAGACTGATATCTTTTGAAATATCCTGTACACTTCCGATCAGAATTGTTTTGCCATGCTCTTCTATGAAGTTTCCGGTAGAGCGGCAATATTTTATTTCTCCCTTTTTGGTTACGATCCTGTATACGTGTTCGACCAAACGCTTTTGTTCGAAAGTTTCCCTGCCATCTTTTATTACCTGATCCCGGTCTTCCGGGTGTACGAAAGAAACAAACTTGTCGAATGTTGGAACAAACTCACCGGGCTCACAACCAAATAATCTGAATAAGTTATCAGAGTAACGCATTTCACCACTGTTGATATTCACTTTGTAACTACCCATGGATGCAATTTCTTCGGCATGAGCAAAAATGCTGTTTTGCATCTGTAGTTCATTGTTCAGGTAGTTCAACTGCTCAGTGCGTTCCTTAACTTTCTGTTCCAGCTGGCGTGATACATTTTTCTGATCCTGTATGTCAGTGCTGGTGCCGATCCACATGATGATTTTTCCGGCTTCGTTTTTCTGTGACAAGGCCCTGCTCAGGTGCCACCTGTATTCTCCCTGCCGGTTTTTGAAACGGTGCTCAGAATAAAATTCTTTTCCTGTTGATAAGGATAGTTTCCATCTCCTGGTATTTTCTTCAAGATCATCCGGGTGAATGTTTTCAAACCAGTCGAATGAATCAAGTTCTTTTTGCGAAATGCCCGTAAAATCAAAAGCTGTTTCATTAAAATAATTCAGTCTGCCGGTTTCATCTGTTGTCCATACCTGTTGCGGCATTGAGTTGGCGAGGAGTCTGAATTTAGCTTCGCTTTCCTGGGCTGAAAATCTCAGGATGGTCTGTTTGCGAAGCCTGAGGTAGAAAATAACAACCAGGCAAACTGCTACCACCGAGAAGAACAAAGAGTATAACGGCGTTACAGCTTCTGTTTGGTTTTTTTGTTCGATACGTTTGTCAAGTAGTTTGTTTTCCTGTTGGGTCATGTACCGAACAAAGTTTCTTGCAGTATCCATGGCCACTCTTCCCTTCTCGAACCATTCGATGAAATAATCGGATGGATGGGCAACAGAATCAGATTGTCCGAGTACGTACTCAAGCATTCTGGCTCTTTCTGATGTAAGTTGTTTGAGCCTGTCCAGGTTTTTGTATTGCTCAGGGTTGTCGTTTAACAATGAATCCAGGCGGGTAAAGTTCCGTTGCATGCGATCCAAAGCATCCTTGTAAGTAACAAGAAATGCCTGTCTTTTTGAAAGCAGGTAGCCACGTTGGCTTGATTCTGCATCAACCAGGTTGGTGAGGCATTGGTTAAGCCTCAGCTTTACGGTGGTTGAATGATTGACCCATTCTGCTGCTTCATTCAACTTTGCAATGCGATTATAAGAAAGGAAAGAAAGGAAGAGCAGGAAAAAAGTTGTGATGATGAACAGGAAATCAGAGAACCGAATGGTTGTTTTTTTCATATAGAATGGAACAATGGTATTCCAAATCTATGAAATGTTTACCGGAGCTGAAACTGTTTTATCATCTCTTTAGTAAGGCAGGGTGAGTACATTGCCGATGTTGCCTGTTAAACTATGAAATGCGGTTCTGTCGGTTATGCTGTTATTGCCAGATAGCCATGTAAAACTTTCAGATCAGGCAGTGCATTTTTTGATGAATTCAATTTCCCATGCCTGGCTGATGATTGTATTTCTGTCGGAAATATTTCCCAACATAAAATCTTTCAAACGTTCATCAAAATGCGGAATGAGCAAAATGAATTCAACAATTTCTTCTTCAGTAACAGGCCGGCTTATTCCTTCATGCTGAAAGTAAGGATCATTGCTGTTTCGCCTGCGAACGTGCATGTTGTTACGAACGATGCGCTCGATGATTTCAATGAGATAGTCTTTAGTGATTGATAACATAAAAGAAATTTAAAAAAGTTTGGTCTGTTGTCCGGGTCTTCTGAAGATGCTTCTGTCTAAACTCCATTCTTCAGCATTCATCCTGTACAGTTTTCCGTATTTTTTATATTGTTGAGCTACCAGTTCAGCAATATTTCCTTCACCTCTCATTCGTACGCCCCAACGGGTATCATTTACTTTGCCATCATGACTTTGTTCAATAAGATGCCATACCTTATCAGCATGGTCGGGGAAATTTTTGTACAGCCAGTCGTGAAACAGAAATTTAATAGCGCCATTCAGCCTGATGAATGTATATGCTGTGAATGTGGCTCCATTATCAGCGGCAGCTTTCATGATTCGTTGCATCTCATGTTCATTTAATCCCGGTATCATGGGCCCCATCATAATACCCATGCGTACACCGGCACTGCTCAGTTCATTAATTACTTTTAATTTTTGTTTTGCAGTAGTGGTCCTTGGTTCCATGATGCGGCGCAGGTCTTCATTAAAAGAGGTTATGGATACCATGGCTGAAACGATGCGTTTTTTACCCATTTCCTGCAGGATATCTTTGTCTTTCAGTATCCAGGAATTTTTGGTAAGAATACCCACCGGCTGGTTGAATTCATTGCACACTTCAAGCAGTCCTCTTGTTAAACGGTAATGTTGTTCAGCCGGCTGATAACAATCTGTGTTTCCACTGAGCATGATGGGAGTGGCATCCCATTTCGGGTGCATCAGGAATTTTCTGAGCAGCTGCGGTGCATTCTTTTTTACAATGATCTTCTGCTCAAAATCAATACCTGCACTATAGCCCCAGTACTCGTGCACATTACGGGCATAGCAATAAATACAGCCATGTTCACATCCTGCATAAGGATTCATACTGTAGCTCATGCCTACATCTTTGCTCTCAACTTTGTTTACAATGGTTTTTGATTGTTGTTCGATGTATTGTGTAGGCTTGCCCGTTTCTTCCCAGTCGTCAATAGCTTCTATATGTTCCCTGGTTGATTCATTTTTGATGAACTTATTTTTTGTATTAAACTGGGCCCCACGCCCCGGGATGTATTGTTGTTTTTCATCGTGGGATACAGCTTTTACTTTATGATGATCCTGTTTAAGTTGAGACATGAGTTGTTTTTTATAGACAGGAATGGCATGAATAGTTCAAATTGAATATTCATTTATTCTGCCTGTGTGAAACCGGGCTTGCCAGTAGTGATTAAACAAATAACTCACCCTGTTTGGTAGATACGGGTAAGTTCTGAAACTCGAAGCGTTGCACTACCTGGTATTTTAATTCACCCACAGGCCGTTTGAGCAATAGCATACCATCAGCAATAAAGCGGCCGGTAAAATGTTTGTGACTGTATTCAAGCCAACCCTTTTCATATTGCCATGGGAGCAGCTTTCTTGCAATGGTAAGGTGAGGCTCGAGGATGAAATGTGGTTTGTTGTCGGCATCGAGTTTCATCAACCTTTGTGTTTCGGTGCGAACCTGTTTTACCAGGCTTTGGACCGGCAACTTCGACACTACATTTATATATATGGTGTGGGAGGGAAAAGAACCGTAATTCTTCAGCTCCACCTTTATAGGGTGAAAACCCATGGCAATGGCTTTAAGCCTGTTGATGATCCTTTCTTCAAACATTTCATATTGTATATAGCTTACCAGCGTGATATGTGGCTTGCTGTAAAGAGCTGTTGAGGCCTCATAGGTTTCTGCAAAATGCTGTTTCACCTGCATGATGCGGTTTCGCAATTCTTCATGTGGATTGAGCACGAGCAGGTATTCGTACACCCGGTAACCGGGCAGGTTGTTGATGATATTTTTCATAAAAAATCTTTTTAGAAATTTTATTAACCAATTATTTTAGTATAAATTTACTAAATAATTTAGTAAAACAAAATTAATTTTATGGAAGTCGAAAAATATTTTGCCGCTGGTTACAATGGTAGCAAACGGTTCACCCAACAGGATGTTCCCACAGCCAATGCCACAGGATTTGGTGCAGCAGCAGATGATTATATGGAACGGGGCATTGACCTGAATGAACAGCTCATACGCAACAAACCCGCAACCTTTTTTATGCGGGTAACGGGTAACAGTATGATGAATGCAAGCATTCATGATGGAGACGTGGTGATTGTTGACAGGAGCATAAAACCCCAGAGCGGGAGGGTGGTGATCGCAATCGTTGACGGTGAAATGCTCATCAGGCGCCTGGAGAAAACAATGAACCGCATGAGGTTGATTCCTGAAACAGCAAAACTTTCGCCGATCGATGTAAGTGAATACAGCGATGTAAGCATATGGGGTGTTGTAACCTATGTAATAAAACCAATGGCATGAAAGCAATAGTTGATTGTAATAGTTTTTACTGCTCCTGCGAGCGATTGTTCAAACCACACCTTGACGACAAACCGGTGGTGGTATTGAGTAATAATGATGGATGTATCATTTCCCGAAGCGATGAAGCCAAGGCAATCGGTGTGCAGATGGCCGGGCCTTATTTTATGGCGAAACCATTGATAGAAAAACATGACGTGGCCACTTTTTCTTCCAACTATAACCTGTATGGTGATTTGAGCTGGCGTGTAATGGAAACGCTCCGTTGTATGCTGGGGGCTGCAAATGTGGAAGTGTATTCTGTGGATGAGGCTTTCTTGAACCTGGATGGATTTAAAGAAGAAGATATGAATGAACTCGGATTAAAACTAAGGCATACAATTGAACAATGGACGGGTATCAAAGTTTCTGTGGGAATTGCACCAACCAAGGTCTTAGCTAAGGTGGCCAATCATCTTGCAAAGAAAAATAAGGCGGCTACACAATGCGTGGTTGTGCTCGATACCCAATTAAAAATAGAAGAAGCCATGCAAAAAACACCGGTAAAAGAAGTGTGGGGCATCGGTTTTCAATATGCACAGAAGTTGATGGAAATGCATGCCGTATATACAGCTTACGATCTTTCTAAAAGAACAGAAGCGTGGGCTCACACAAATCTTGGAGGGGTAACAGGTGTAAGGCTGGTAAAAGAACTGAAAGGAGAACCCGTGAAAAATATGGAGAAGCCGCTTACCGTGAAACGCATGATCGCAACCACCAGGATGTTCGGCCATAATGTAAACAGTATAACGGATATTAAAGAAGCGGTGGCTACCTATGCATCAAAAGCTGCAGAAAAACTCCGGAGGCAGAAAAGTGCAGCAAGTGTAGTAAGTGTTTTTGTGGTGGCCAGGGAACAAAATCACAATGCATCTTTTAACAGGGGCGCCAGTATCAGTGATTATGTTACACTCCCGGTTGCTACTTCATGCAGCCATGAATTGATAAAGCCTGCGGTTAAACTGGTTGACAGGCTCTATAAAAAAGGCACCTGGTATAAAAAGGCTGGTGTGATGCTGAGTGGCCTGGTGCCCGATCAAACCATACAGGCCAATATGTTTGCGCAGGAAAGAAAAAATGAACAGCGTATGCTGATGGAGATGCTGGACAATATCAACTTCAGTATGCGTGACGATGTATTGAAGTTTGCCGCATCGGGAACAAAACGCGACTGGAAGATGAGGATGGAAATGCGCAGCCCGAGGTACACTACCCGTTGGGATGAGTTGTATAAAGTGAAATGATAAACCCTATGATTCAGATAGTTTGTTTACAGGTCAAATGAAAAGGCGGCTGTGTGATAGCCGCCTTTTATTATGGATTTATTTATTAATTTCTGTATTAACGAACCCCATGCATCATTTTCTTCATCATAGGCGTAAGTGCATAAAGCAGCAATCCTGCCAATCCGCACAAAATCACAAACAGCATGAAGAAATCGTACAGATTCTTAAGTTTGAATCCAACGAAAGTAGGGTACCCTACAGTTATGATCTTTTCTTTCTCAATTACAGAAAGCTGGTCTGCTGTTAAAGCAGAATCTTTTGCTTTGTATATTTTTTCGAAGTCGAGATTATTTTTTAGCCCTTTTTCAAAATCAATCGTTGTTGCGATCTTTTCCTTTCCGAGTGCATATAACTCAGCGCCGTTGGGAGTTTTTTCTCCATCAAGAATCTGCTTAAGGTTGATGTTTTGTTTTTCCATGCTGATGTATGCCTCGGTAGTAGGAGGAAGCAATGCTCCCAATACGCCTGTAAGTACATAACCACCGGCATTACCAAGGAACCATACTCCCATTAGCAATGATGCAAATCTTTTTGGAGCCAGTTTTGCAACAAGCGAAAGTCCGATAGGTGATAAGCACAATTCACCCCAGGTATGCAAGAGGTAAAGAATGATCATCCAGATGATACCAACTTTACCGGTGATGCCAAGGCCTTTAACCTGTGTGGCAATGATCCAATACCCCAATGCTATCAGCAATAATCCCCAGGCCTGTTTTACGGGAGAGATCGGTTCCAGTTTCCTTTTGTTCATCCATATCCAGAGCATACTGAAAGGGATTGCAAAGATCATTACGAATATGCCGTTAAAATTCTGCACCATACTCGGCGGCATCTTCCAGCCAAAGAGGTTTGTGTCTGTCTGGTTATCTGCAATGAATGTTAAAGATGATCCTGCCTGTTCAAAAGCGCCCCAGAAGAACATTACAAAGAAGCAAACGATATACAATACCCAAATCCGGTCCCTTTCAATTTTGGTGATGGTTTTGTCTGAGAGAATGAGAAATCCGAGACTGATACGGGCAGCAAATATGAATGGATAAAGCCATGCTTTGATTGGTGAAACACCAGGGCCTCCCATAACAAGGTGTAAACCGAAAGTAATGGCCACCAATAGAACCATCGAAATGATGATATTGCCTGTTGTGAATTTTGCATGATCAGATTCATCTTCCGGAATATCTGATTTCTTTGGTATGCCACCGATGGCGGCGCCTTCAGGAGTAACAACATATTTATTTTTCAGGAAGAGGAAAGTCAGTGTACCGGTAAACATAGCGATGGCTGCCGCAAGAAAACCCCATTTGAATGCTGTGAGGTCTCTTACGCCATTGTGCTCAACATCACCAAAGAAAGGGCAGATGAACTGGCCGAGAGTAGCGCCTACGTTAATACCAAGATAGAAAATCGTGAAAGCTGAATCAAGCTTATCCTTTTGTGTTTTTGGATAAAGGCTTCCAACCATGGATGAGATATTCGGCTTAAAGAAACCATTACCTATAATAATTGCAAGGAGTGCACACCACATGATGGTTGTTGCCAGGGAAATATTTGAAGTAAACTGGCTGGCACTCCAGAACAGCATCAACTGCCCGATCCCCATGGTTGTTCCTCCGAGCAGGATGCAATTGCGGTTACCTAAAAATTTATCAGAGATGTAACCACCCAGCATCGGGGTGAGGTAACATAAACCCAGGAAACCACCATAAATAATGGAAGCCTCCGTTTTCCCCATGAGCAGCGCATCAGCAAGAAATAAAGAAAGCAGCGCCCTCATACCATAAAAATTGAAGCGCTCCCACATTTCCGTACCAAATAGAACCCATAAGCCTTTGGGATGGCCGGTTTGTTTTACTGCCTGATCATTCATGTTAAGTTAGTTTAATGCTTGATAGTTTTAGTATAATGCCTCAAAATAGGGAAATTCTTTTAAGTACGGCAAAAATGAATTCCTCATTTTCAAAAATAAGTTAACAAAATCTGT